>JAXJDU010000261.1:0-4040 GCA_036301785.1 Acutalibacteraceae bacterium
GGTATCAGTTTGACAGAATCATATCTAACCCACCCTTTGGCATTGACTGGAAGCGTGAAAAATCAGCAGTAGAAGCCGAAGCAAAGCTGGGTGAAAACGGTCGTTTTGCACCAGGCTTGCCAAAGATTTCTGACGGTCAGCAGTTATTTGTTCTTAACGGACTTGCAAAGCTGGCTGATGACGGTAGAATGGCAATTATTCAGAATGGCTCTCCGTTATTTTCAGGTGACGCTGGCTCAGGTCCTTCTAATATCAGACAATATATCCTTGAAAATGACTGGTTAGACGCTATTATTCAGCTAAGCACAGACCAATTTATGAATACAGGTATCAGCACATATATATGGGTGTTGTCAAAGGACAAGCCATCATACCGTGCTGGTAAGGTTCAGCTTATTGACGCTTCTCATTGCTATGAGCCAAGAAGAAAATCAATAGGCACAAAGAGAAACGATATTACCAATAAATGCCGAGAGCTGATTGTAAAGGCATACGGAGAGTTTGCACAGGGTATTTACGGAGATAAAAACAGTATCTACTGCGAAAGCAAGATTTTTGAAAGCGTAGAATTTGGATATAACAAAATAGTAGTAGAAAGACCACAGCGAGATGAAAACGGAGAGATTATCAAAAAGAAAGGCAAGCCAGTTGCCGATACCTCTTTAAGAGATACAGAGAATGTTCCTCTTGTAGAGGATATAGACGCTTACTTTGCCCGTGAGGTATTGCCCTATGCTCCTGACGCTTGGATAGACAAAAGCAAAACAAAGGTTGGCTATGAAATTCCTATGACAAGATATTTCTATGAATATCAGAAGCCTGAAAAATCAGACGATATTTTAAACAGAATTATCAGTCTTGAAAATGAAATCTCTGCCACCCTGCAAAACCTGTTCCACAAGGAGAGTTAAGTATGGCACGAGAAATGAAAAATAGTGGTATTGAGTGGATTGGTGAGATACCTGTTGGGTGGTCTATTATGCCACACAAATACATAATACATAAAGAAAAATCTATTTGTGAGCATTATAATGGAGAGAATATTATTTCTCTTACAATGAATGGTGTTGTTATTAGAGATTTAACAGCTGGAGGAAAAATGCCAACCACTTTTGACGGATATCAATATGTAGAACCTAATGATTTATTGCTTTGTTTATTTGATATTGATGTTACACCTCGTTGTGTTGGAATAGTGAAAAACAATGGTATAACCAGTCCAGCTTATAGTCGTTTTAAAGTTCATAAAGGTTTTTATAATGCTTACTATGATTATTTGCTTAGATTTATTGATGATGAAAAAGTTTTTATCCATTTATCTAAGAATCTAAGAAGCTCTTTAACAGAAACTGATTTTGGTGCCATACTTTCTATCGTTCCACCTTTTGAAGAACAACAAAAAATCGCCTCTTTCCTTGACCAAAAGTGTGCAGAAATTGACGCTGTTATCGAAAAGACAAAGGCGACTATTGAGGAATATAAAAAGCTTAAGCAATCGGTTATTACCGAGGCAGTAACCAAAGGTATTCGTGGCAACCAACCTATGAAGGATAGTGGTATTGAGTGGATTGGAGAGATACCTGTTGGGTGGGAAACTTATAGGTTTAAAAACATTTTTTCTTTTGGAAAAGGATTGCCTATAACAAAAGAAAATTTAACCGAAACAGGTTTATCCGTTATTAGCTACGGACAAATTCATTCCAAAACTAATACTGGCACAAATATTGGTCAAGATTTGATTAGATTTGTTTCAGAAGAATATTTGCAAACTAATAAATCATCTTTGGTAGATAAAGACGATTTCATATTTGCAGATACATCAGAAGATTTAGACGGTTGTGGTAACTGCGTTTATGTTGATAAAACTATGACTTTGTTTGCAGGATACCATACCATTGTTGCTTTTTCAAACCGTGAAAATGATAACAAATATTTGGCATATCTATTTAAATCAGACGAGTGGAGAAGTCAAATTCGCTCAAGGGTATCTGGTGTTAAATTATTTAGTATTTCTAAAAAAATACTTGCAAATACAACATTGATTTTGCCCCCTCTTAAAGAAGAAAAAGAAATCTCAGACTACCTTGACCAAAAGTGTGCAGAAATTGATACCCTTATCGCAAAGAAAACAACTTTGCTTACAGAGCTTGAAACCTATAAAAAATCACTGATTTACGAATATGTAACGGGTAAAAAGGAAGTTGGAGAAGATAATGTAAGTACACAGGTGGCTGTTTATTCTCCTTATTTCCCAGTAATCATAAAAGTAAATAATCTTTATAATGCGTTAAAAGCCTTTATGTTTGGAATTTTAGATAAGTGTAATTACGATACTGGTCGTGTTAAGCTAGAGAAAATGATGTTTGTTGCTCAACATTCAATAGGATTTGATTTAGGTAACGAATATAGCAGAGCTGAATTAGGTCCTCTTGACAGCTTGTTTTATCAATGTGAATATGACCTTGTGAAAGATGGTTGTATCATAAAGGACAAAAAACGAAATATCAGGAGAATTTATTATAAACCTGGAAGAAACAATCATAAGTATAAAGAAGAGTACAACCGTTATTTTGCAGATTGCGATACCGAAATAGACCGTATCATTAATATTTTTAAAGATTATGATGTGCAGAAATCAGAAAGAATTGCAACATTATTTGGAGCATGGAACGACGCTATTATTGATAAAAGGCAATTCACTGATGAAGATATTGTTGAAGATGTTCGTAATAATTGGCATGAACACAAAAAAGAATACGAAAGAGAAGAATGGCTAGAAGATTTAGAAGAAATGAAAAAATTCAATCTGATTCCAAAGGGCTATGGCAAAAAGACAGCGATTAAAAATGATTGATGTAAAGGGTGAGTTGATTGATTACAAACGAAAGACGCTTTGAAGAGGATATAGAAACCTTTTTAGTGTCAGCAAAGGGTGGCTATACCAAAACCACAGATACATATAATCCAGAATACGGCTTGTATGTTGGTACTTTTATTAATTTTATTCAGAGAACACAGCCAAAGGAATGGAAACGCTTTGAAAATACCTGTAATTCCGACCCTGTGCGTAAGCTGTGTGTAGCCTTTAATAATGCCTGCGATACCTTTGGTCTTATTTATACTTTAAGGCACGGCTTTAAACACAGGGGTATTACATTCCGTGTGTGCTACTTCAAGCCCGAAACACACCTTAACAAAACTGCAACAGCCTTATACGAACAAAATATTTGCAATGTTGTTCGTCAGTGGCACTATTCAGCAGAGAATAATAATTCTGTTGATATGGTGCTTGTGTTCAATGGTATTCCTGTTTTTGCTCTGGAGCTTAAAAACCAATTCACAGGGCAAAATGTAGATAATGCCAAAAGACAGTGGATGTATGACAGAAACCCAAGAGAGCTATGCTTTCAGTTTAACAAAAGAATACTTGCTTACTTCTGCGTTGACCAGACCGATGTATTTATGGCAACTAAGCTAGCCAAGGGCGATACATACTTTTTGCCTTTTAATCAGGGCTCTAACGGTGCAGGCAATGACGGTGGCAAGGGTAATCCAGCCAATCCAAATGGCTACCCAACTGCTTATTTATGGGAGAATGTTCTGCAAAAGGACAGTGCTATTGATATTATTCAGAAGTTTATACATAACAAGGATAACAAAACACTTATATTCCCTCGTTTTCATCAGCTTGATGTTGTCCGTAAATTAATTGCAGATGTTCGTGAAAATGGCTCAGGCAAAAATTATCTTATTCAGCATAGTGCAGGCTCGGGTAAATCAAACTCTATCGCATGGACTGCATATCGTCTGGCTTCGTTGCACGACCTTGATAATAAAGCCTATTTTTCTTCGGTTATCATTATCACAGACAGAACAGTGCTTGACAGACAGCTACAAGACACAATTTCTTCCTTTGACCACACCTTAGGAACAGTTGAAACTATTGGCGAGGGTAAATCCTCAAAGGACCTTCGTGACGCAATAAATAATGGTTGTCGAATTATAGTAACCACCTTGCAAAAGTTCCCTGTTATCTACAC
>JAXJDU010000262.1:0-9242 GCA_036301785.1 Acutalibacteraceae bacterium
GAAAAAATCAATATCATTGAAAGTAGATTGAGCTTTGTAAAAGAAACTGTTATATCTGTTGAAGAAGTTGAGAAGAGTGGAAGAAAGAAATTCAATGGTAGCTATGTTTTTACAGCGAGTGAAACAGAGGCATTGAAAAGCACAGCTAGAAATTACTATTCAATAGTCAGTGAATGTAACAAAGCAGAACAGGAAATAAAAATGCTGAATATTTATCTTGAGGGATATAGAAATCAATCTAAACAGTTTGATAAGTTTTTATATGAAAATCAAAGGTTGAAATCTACATTAAAAGAGATAAATCAAGTGTTAAATAGTAACCCTGTTTTAAAAGAAATGTTTAACCAGCAGAAAAAGAATAATAATGTTGTAGCTAAGCAACATAGACAGTTGTAAAAAAGCGTTTTGAGTTAAAAACTATAACTAACAGGTAACTAACAAATGCTTTAAAAATCGGCTAAAATAGGCTGTTTAGAATTCTCAAAGAGATAATTATTTATCTTACAGATTATACAAAAATTCCCCGAATCCGTTAT
The DNA here is from genome assembly GCA_036301785.1 of Acutalibacteraceae bacterium. Taxonomy (GTDB): domain Bacteria; phylum Bacillota; class Clostridia; order Oscillospirales; family Acutalibacteraceae; genus CAG-964. The sequence continues at coordinate 537 of JAXJDU010000262.1, forward strand.
GGTATTCGGGGTTTTTATTTTGTTTGATTTAAAAGAATAATGGGTAAGTGCCACTTTCGGCAATCTTAAAGAGATTACTGATGTTTCTCTGGTATATTTTTTGGTATAATCTTAAGCTTTGGCATATCCATAAAAATCCCCCTTTAGAAACAGTGCACTACACATATAGTCCGATTTCAAGTGTAATTGCACAGAACAGCCCGATAAATGTCGACTTTATTGCCGAGTATGCTAAAACAGAAAATTTGTTGTTGTATGGCAGAAAATAAAATGTCAGCATAGCTACAAAATAAGAGCTTGTATTATTTTGTGGTTATATTTCAGTTTACAGCTGTTGACAGTGATTGTGCAAGGCTTTATTATATGATTAAGAAAAGAGGGGTAAATATGAAAAGACTTGCGATTTTATTGTTTTTGATAGCGTCAGTTTCTTTACTGACAGCGTGCCAGCCTGCAAACAAATCAGAGGTAATGCGATATGCTGAAGATAAATATGGAGAGGCCGAGTTTGTAAGGAAAGATGTAGCAAATGAGGATGAAATTACTTATTATGTTAAGGATAAGGAATACGGCTTTGAGTATTATATAACCAGCAGTGTTTCTGATATTCTTATTGATGGAGCCAAATTTGGTGAAGCCGAAAATAAAAGCAGTAATTTTAACAACACATATTATAGCTATATTACAGATAAGCTGGATAAGGATTTAAAAAAGCTTGAGGATAAATATAAGGTTGAAATAGTAGTAGGCAAATATGATTATAGTATCCCTGATTATGATATTTTTGCAATAGCAGAAATTTACTACAAAGATAATAATGTGAAAACAGCATATAAAGTCTCTGAAGAAGTAAAGGGGTTATTTGCATCGTATGATACCAGAAATTATTGGAAGGATAACAGCGTTGATGTTTATGACAAAAATAAAGAGAGCGTGGGAAGCTATGATTTAAAATATGATATGTTTATGACACCAGAGCAGGAAGAGGATTATTTTTACATAGAAAAAGCAGAAATGCTGAATAAAAATGCTGTGTATGTTAGAAAAGAAGAAAAGCTGTTTACAGAAACAGGCTTAACCTTAGATGATGTTGCCAAGGTGTTAGGCAATGACCCTGTGGATGAAAATACAGTTGTTACATATTACTATTTTACAGTTGATGATAAAGAGTTTTTCCTTGCTGATGTGCTTGTAAACCCTGAGCTTAAATGGTATAGCAATTATGATGAGGTAATGGGCAAGAATTAATTATTGAATATAAAGAAAAACAGCACACTTCAGAAGCTGATTCTGAAATGTGCTGTTATATTTTTGTATTATTTAAACTTGATTTTAGTATCAGGAGAAACCCGGTTTTGTATAAAGGCTTTAAAGTACTCTGCGTTACCAAGGTTGAAGCCGTTTTTATGTATTAACACAGTGACATTTTCTTTAAGAGTGATTACATAAATGTCGTTATACTCTTTTATACCTACAATATTTTGGTAAGATGTAAAAAATCTTGCCTGTGATTGTGGGTTGTAGCATGTGAGATAGCTGGTGTAAAAATATGTAACAGACTGGCACATTGAGCCGTATAGGAAAATATCAGAGTTTACCTTTGATTGGGGTGATTTTTTAAGTGTCTTTATGAATGCAAAGGTAAAAACAATAAGCCACAGAAAAAAGCTGCACATAAAAGCGTTGCTGGCAACAGAATCAGAGAAAAAGCTTTTTACGGTAAATAATGCTAAGCCTATAAAAGCAGAGATTAATATACCGATATATCTCTTTTTTGCTTCTGATAACGCCTGTGTAAGGTTGTCTGTATTGTAAATACAGGTATTTATGATAATTGGTTGCTCCTGAATCTGCTGTGCGTTTTGCTGTGGATTTTGCTGTGGGTTGAATGGTTGCTGATATTGAGGCTGGAAGCTTTGCTGGTCAGCAGTTGTTGGTTGCTGGCTTGCTGTAGTCTGATTATCAGCAGGTATTGTAGTATCTGGTACTGTGCTGTTAAGATGATTTTGTTCCATACACTATTTTCTCCTTTGAATTAAACTGTTTATAAAAGGCACAGTAGCTTAATCGATACTGTGCCTTTTGTTTTTATTATTCGCCTTTTTCTACATCGTACTTTCCTTCAAAGTAAATCTCATACCATACAAGGAAAATATAAATTGTCCATACCTTACGGCTATTGTCCTCTTTGCCGCTGAAATGCTCGTCAAGGAACTCGATAAGCATTTCTGAGTTGAAGAACTTCTTAGCTGTTTCAGAGTTGAACATATCCTTTACAACATTATAATAACGCTCATCTCTTAGCCATACTCTTGTAGGAACAGGGAAGCCAAGCTTTTTCTTCTCGGCTGTTTCTGGTGGCAGATGACGAAGAGCAGCCTGACGCATAGCGTACTTGGTGTTGTGTTTGTTTACTCTTAGTCTTGTTGGTAGCTTAGAAGCAACCTTGAATACCTCTTTATCAAGGAATGGTACTCTCAGCTCAAGAGAGTTTGCCATACTCATTCTGTCTGCCTTAAGAAGAATATCGCCTACCATCCACATGTTGATGTCAAGGTACTGCATTTTTGTAACATCATCATACTCAGGTACTCTGCTGTAGAATGGTTTACATTTATCCTGTGGACGAGTTGCGATTGAAGGGTCTTTTAAAATTCTCTTCTTTTCGTCAAGGTCGTACATAAATGCATTACCAATAAATCTGTCTTCAAGTGGGTGAGTTGCTCTGATTAAGTAATCTCTGCCCTTTATGTCAGGCAGCTTCTTCATAAGCTTGCAGATGCCCTTTCTTAATCCATAAGGAACAACTGTCTGATATGCCTTGAATACGCTTGGATCGTTATATACTGTGTAGCCACCAAACAGCTCGTCAGCACCCTCGCCAGAAAGTACAACCTTTACATGCTCGCTTGCAAGCTTAGAAACAAAGTAAAGAGCTATACATGAAGGGTCTGCCAGAGGCTGGTCCATGTGGTACTGTACCTTTTTAATGCTGCCCCAGAATTCCTCTGATTTAATCAGCTTGTAGTGGTGGTCAACATCTATTTTATTTGACAAACGCTGTGCCCAGCTGATTTCGTTATATTTTTCACCAAAGTCAAAGCCTACTGTAAAGGTCTTCTGGTCTGCAAAGTATGTTGAAACATAGCTTGAGTCAACACCACTTGATAAGAAACAGCCAACCTCTACATCACTGATTTTGTGAGCGTTTACAGAGTTTTCGAATACCTGCTCGATTTCGTCAACAGCCTGCTCCTCTGTCAGGTTTTCGTCTGGCTCAAATTTAGCTTCCCAGTAGCGTGTAGTGGTTACCTTACCGTCTTTGTACCATAGGTAATGACCAGGCAGCAGGCAGTAAACACCCTCAAAGAAGGTTTCAGGTGGTACAGCATATTGGAAAGACAGATAGTTATCCAGTGTTCTGTAGTTGAATTTCTTCTCAAAGCCTGGGAATTCAAGAATACTCTTAATTTCAGAGCCATATACAAAGTTTTCTCCAACCTGTGCATAGTGCATAGGCTTGATACCAAAGAAATCTCTTGCAATAAATAAAGAATTATCCTTGGTGTTATATACAGCAAAGCCAAACATACCTCTTAGCTTGTCCAGAAGCTTCTCCTGCCACTGCTCAAAGCCGTGTATAAGCACCTCAGAGTCGGTGTCGGTATAAAATTCATGACCAAGCTCGATAAGTTCCTTACGCAAATCTTGATAGTTATAAATTTCACCGTTAAAGGTTAATACCATTGATTTATCTTCGTTATAGATAGGCTGATGACCTGCATCAAGGTCTATAATGCTTAGTCGTCTGAAGCCCATAGTAATTTTATTATCAGGTTCTTTATAAAATCCGTTGCTGTCTGGTCCACGATGTGTAATAACCTTAGTCATTCTCTCTATTACATCATCACGGCTTACAACACTGCCAGTAAAGCCACAAATACCACACATAATCAGGTTACTCCCTTGCTAAAAATTCTATATCAGTATTAATTACTATTTAAACAAATAAAGATTAATATAACATAGTAATATGATAATTTTATCATAAAAGAAAATATCTTGCAAGCAACACCTAAAATTTGTATTAGCAAAATTAAACTATATTTACCTGTTATTTTTAGTAGTTATACCAATTAAATCGGCAATTATACACGGTATATAATTTTGAATTTTCAGCAAGCTATTTGTGTATAAATTAATAATGCGAATTATGCGTTTTATGTAAAAATGTGAAGAGTGCTTCACAGAGTTTTTACTTTACATCGCTAAAGTTTTACCCAAGTGTATATATGGATTTCACAAATTTATTATATACTATCAACTGTAGCACAGGAAATAAAATGAATATGACTACAGCATTTATGTAAGGAGAGAAGAATTGATATGAGGCTGAAAAGGCTTTTATTTGCCGCATTGGCTATGATAACGGCAACAGCGTTGCTGACAGGCTGTACAAAGGTAAACAGAGAGTTTACAACAGAGTCTGCTATTACAGTAATCTCACGAGAAGACGGCTCTGGTACACGCTCGGCATTTACACAGCTTACCGGAGTATATGAAGAAACAGCTACCACAAAAACAGACAACACTGTTGCAGCTGCAATTATTCAAAGCAATACACAGGCTGTAATAACAGGTGTTGCCGGAGATTTATCTGCAATAGGCTATATTTCACTGGGCTCACTTAACGACAGTGTAACAGCAGTGAAAATAAACGGTGTAGCTCCTACAGCAGATACAATCAGAGATGGTACCTATAAAATAGCAAGACCCTTTAACATTGCTGTAAAATCAGATTTAAGCACAGAGGCAAAAAACTTTGTTGATTTTATTTTAAGCACAGAAGGACAGAGAATTGTTGCAGACGCAGGCTATGTAGAGGCTGTGGATAATCCAAAGGAGTTTGCTGGTGTAAAGGGTGAGGGCACAGTAAAGGTAGGAGGCTCGTCGTCGGTATCGCCTGTAATGGAAAAGCTTGCAGAGGAATATGAGAAGCTGAATCAGAATGTAAATGTAGAGGTAAGTGCAAGCGACTCGTCAACAGGTATGTCTGCAGCTGCAGAGGGTACACTCGATATTGGTCTTGCTTCAAGGGCTATAAAGCCAAGTGAAACAGAAAAGGGCTTAACTGCCACAGCTATAGCAAAGGACGGTATAGCTGTAATAATCAATCATAAAAACACAGTTAACGATATTACACTTGAACAGCTGAAAAATATTTATACAGGTGAATATATAACCTGGAAGTTAGGTTAACGGTGTAGCAAGGGGTAGAATGTACTATCAGTGCATTTTACAGAGAAAGGAAATAATATGAGTAAACACAAAGAAAAAATAATGCACGGTGTCTTTTTAGGTGCAGCACTTGTATCTGTTGCAGCAGTAGCACTTATATGCTTGTTTCTGTTTGTAAACGGTATTCCGGCTATGGCAAAAATAGGTATGTTTGATTTTCTGACTGGCACAAAATGGGCACCAAATAATGTGCCGGCAAGCTTTGGCATATGGCCGATGATACTTGGCAGTATTTATGTAACTGTAGGTGCTGTTATTATAGGTGTACCTGTAGGAATAATGACAGCAATATTTCTTGCCAGCTTTTGCGATAAAAGAATCTATAAGATAATAAAGCCAGGCATTGAATTGCTTGCAGGTATTCCGTCGGTAGTATATGGATTTTTTGGTATGATAGTATTAGTACCATTTGTAAGAGATTACATTGGTGGCAGTGGCTATGGAATACTTACAGCGTCTATACTGCTTGCAATAATGATTTTACCAACAGTTATAAGCGTGTCAGAAACTGCAATAAAGGCTGTACCAAACGCTTACTACGAGGGTGCTCTTGCTCTTGGCTCTACAAAGGAGATAAGCGTGTTCAAAACAGTTTTGCCAGCAGCAAAATCAGGTATACTTGCCGGTGTGGTGCTTGCAATAGGCAGAGCAATAGGTGAAACAATGGCAGTTATACTTGTAGCAGGCAACAGCCCTGTAGTACCAGATGGCGTTTTATCGGGTGTGCGTACACTTACAACAAATATTGTAATAGAAATGGGCTACGCTACTGACCTTCACCGAGAAGCACTTATCGCAACAGGTGTGGTACTGTTTGTGCTGATTCTGATAATTAACCTTTTATTTGCCGTTGTTAAGAATAAGGGGGCAAAAACATAATGAATAACACAAGCGTTAACAACATAAATCCTATAAACAGAGTTACAATAAAGCAAAGAATTATACAATATAAAAATAACCCGTTATCCTTTATATTGCTGTGCCTGGTTTTACTTTGTGCTGTAATTACAGTGGGTGTGTTACTCTTCCTGATAGGCTATATATTGGTACAGGGTGTGCCAAATCTTTCACCAGAGCTTTTTGCACTGGAGTATACATCAGAGAATGCATCGCTTATGCCAGCACTTGTAAATACAATTCTTATAACCTTTATATCGTTGATTATTGCAGTACCTCTTGGTGTATTCTCGGCAATTTATCTTGTAGAATACGCAAAACGAGGCAATAAGCTTGTATCGGTAATAAGAATGACAGCCGAAACATTGTCGGGCGTACCGTCTATAGTATATGGATTATTTGGTATGCTGTTTTTTGTAACAACTCTTGGCTGGGGTAACTCACTTTTAGCAGGTGCTTTTACATTGTCGATAATGATACTGCCTTTAATAATGCGTACAACAGAGGAAGCATTGCGTACTGTGCCGGATTCATTCAGAGGAGGTAGCTTTGGACTAGGTGCAGGCAAGCTGAGAACAGTATTCAGAGTAATACTGCCAACAGCAGTACCAGGTATACTGTCTGGCGTAATATTGGCAATAGGCAGAATAGTAGGAGAATCAGCAGCACTTATTTACACAGCAGGTACAATCGCACAGTACCCTACAGATATGTTAAGCTCAACACGAACATTGTCGGTTCATATGTACTTATGCACAAGCGAGGGTATGCACACAGACAAGGCTTATGGTACAGCAGTTGTACTGCTTATATTGGTAGTAGTTATAAACGCTCTTTCTGCCTTTGTAGCAAAAAAGCTTACAAAGAAGATGAGCTGACGGAGGAAAAATAAATAATGGAGAAATTTTCAATTTCAGATATGGAGCTTTACTATGGTAGCTTCCATGCTTTAAAGAACATAAACCTTAAAATACAGGAAAAGGAAATTACAGCATTTATAGGCCCATCTGGCTGTGGTAAGTCAACACTGCTGAAGTCACTTAACAGAATGAATGATTTAGTTGAAAGCTGTAAAATCACAGGCGAAATATTATTGGATGGCGAAAATATTTATAGCGATATAGATGTTAATGCATTAAGAAAAAGGGTAGGTATGGTTTTTCAGAAGCCAAATCCATTCCCTATGAGTATATACGATAATGTAGCCTATGGCCCACGCACACACGGTATCCGTAAAAAGTCACAGCTTGATGAAATTGTTGAAAAATCACTGCGAGATGCTGCAATATGGGATGAGGTAAAGGACAGACTTAAGAAAAACGCACTTGGTATGTCTGGTGGTCAGCAGCAAAGACTGTGCATAGCACGAGCTCTTGCTGTAGAGCCTGAGGTACTGCTTATGGATGAGCCAACCTCGGCGTTAGACCCTATTTCTACCTCTAAAATCGAGGATTTAGCTATGGAGCTGAAGGAGAAATATACAATCGTTATGGTAACACATAATATGCAGCAGGCTGCAAGAATTTCTGACAGAACAGCGTTTTTCCTTATGGGAGAGGTTGTGGAGTGTGACCGTACAAGCAAGATTTTTAATATGCCTAAGGATAAAAGAACAGAGCAGTATATATCGGGGAGGTTTGGATAATGAGGAATTATTATCAGTCACAGCTTGATGAAATTAACAAGAAGCTTATAGATATGGCGTTGTTGCTTGAAAAAGCAATAGAAAATGCTATTGGTGCTTTAAAGGAGAATAACAAAGGCTTTTTAGAAACAGGAACAGAGTATGAGCTGCAGATTAACAGCATGGAAAAGGAAATAGAAGGCCTTTGCCTGAATGTTATTCTGCGTCAACAGCCAGTTGCAAGTGATTTTCACAGAGTATCGGCTGTGCTTAAAATGATTACAGACATGGAGCGTATAGGAGATATTGCTGAGGATATAACTATACATTCGGTTATGCTTAAAGAAAGCAGAGCAAGCGAGATAGTTGACGAGGCTGTAAAAATGGGCAGAGTGGCAATAACTATGCTGAAAAACAGCATAAATGCCTATGTGGTAGGCGATGTAGAGCTTGCACTTAACTCCTGTCGAGAGGACGATGTAATCGACAGCCTTTTTGAAACTGTTATGAAACAGCTTGTACAGATGATAAAAACAGATGCAAAGGGTGCAGAGGAAGCACCGGATTTGCTGATGATTTCAAAGTATTTTGAAAGAATGGGTGACCATACCGTTAATATTGCAGAATGGGTTGTATATGCCTATACAGGTGCAAGAAATATAGATCTGGATTCATCACAGGGCATAGATGAAGCGTTAAGCTGTATTCTGTAAGTTTCACATACTTTTTACAAATTTAATACACTATTATTTTCAGGCTGTGGTATAATTACCATAGCCTTATTTTGTGGATAAGATAGAACAAATTGTAGTTTATCGGTCAGAGTTGCACTCTGTATGGCTTTATAGCACAATGATAAAATTTTAATATTTACAGTTAGTTTGTAC
>JAXJDU010000263.1:0-1715 GCA_036301785.1 Acutalibacteraceae bacterium
ATATTACCGATGTCAAATGATTACAACAAAATTTAATTTTATTCCGGGTATATCTGTACTAATTTTTTCTTATTGCTACACCAGCTTTTCACGCATTTTTTCGAGTATCTTTTTTTCTTTTCTTGATACCTGTACCTGCGACATATTAAGCTGCCTGCCTGTTTGTGATTGGGTCTGATTTTTGAAAAATCGCAGGGTTATAATCTGACGGTCAGTAAAATCAAGCTCGCCTATTATCTGCCTTAACGCCATAAGCTCGGTAAGCTTTTCTTCAGGAGGCTGTATTGGAATATCAAGCTGTTTTTCTCCACTGTCGTTGTCATAGGTCAGTGACAGTGGCTGTGAGGCTGCATTGATTGCCTGTGCTATCTGTGAGGGCTCAAGCTCCATTATTTCTGCAAGCTGATTCACGGTAGGCTCAAAGCCGTTTTTGTCCTGAAATTCCTTTGCTACTCTGTTGATTTTCATAGACAGCTCCTTTATGCTTCTGCTTACCTTTACAGTACCACCATCACGAAAAAGCCTGCGTATTTCTCCTAAAATAACTGGTACAGCGTATGTAGAAAAGCACAGGCCACGCTCGGTATCAAAATTATCAACAGCCTTAATCAGTCCCACACAGCCGGCACTGTATAAATCGTCATATTCTATGCCCTTGCCTTTAAAGCGTACAGCACAGGAATGAACAAGACCGAGGTTATTTTCTATAAATTCGTTTCTCTCCATATCAGCCTCGTGATGATATGCGAGGGATTATGTATTTTTCCATTGTAACAGTAGTACCCTTATCTGGCTTTGAGATTACCTTAACCTTATCCATAAAGCTCTGCATAACAGCAAAGCCTAATCCGGCACGCTCGTTACCACCGGTAGTGAACATCGGCTCCATAGCCTGTGGGATATTTTCTATGCCAACACCCTTATCCTTAACCTGAATAATAACATTTGCGTTGTCTGTTATCTGCACCTTTATTGTAACTGTGCCTATTGTGTTGCTGTAGCCGTGGACAATAGCATTTGTTACAGCCTCTGACACTGCTGTTTTTATGTCAGAAAGCTCTGCAACGGTAGGGTCAAGCTGTACAACAAAGCTTGCAACAGCACCTCTTGCAAAGGCCTCGTTACAGCTTTTGCTGTCAAACATAATTTTCATTTCGTTTATAACATTCATTTTATAGCTTCCTTTCCTTTATATTCAAGCACACCCAGCGACCCTATACCCGATAAATCCATAAGCCTTTTTAAGTGTGGTGGCACATTGCACACAAGCACTGTGCCACCTATAAGTCGCATAAGTCTATATCTGCCCATTATCAAGCCTATTCCCGAGCTATCCATAAACTGCACAGCAGAAAAATCTAACCTTAATAAAGACGGGTGATTTTTCTCGATGAGTGCATCAATCTCTTTTCGCATTTCTCGTGCTGTGTGGTGGTCTATGTCACCAATAAGCATTGCAGTTAAATCGCCCTGCGTAGTAATAGCCTGTACATACATATTTTTTATCCTTCCTTTACAAAGTTTTACAATAAAAAAATCCCCTGCAAATGCAGAGGATAAAAGAGTGTTTGAGTTAAATTGTAGTTTAGCAGGGGCTTTGCCCCTGCACCCCACCACCCTTTAAAAAGGGTGGACCTAAACTTTACGCTTGAGTGTCTGCTACGCAGTCACTCAAGACACGCACAAACCCAAACGGAACTACCCCAACGCAAAAA
>JAXJDU010000264.1:0-2395 GCA_036301785.1 Acutalibacteraceae bacterium
GGTTGTTGCAGAGGGCAGACGCTCAATAAATAATATTCAGCGTTCAGCTTCCTTATTTTTAGTAAAAACAGTATTTTCAACCTTACTATCAGTTATTTTTGTATTCTGTGGTGCTTTGTATCCGTTTATGCCAATACAAATGACGCTTATAAATGCATTCTGCATAGGCTTTCCGTCTTTTGTGCTGGCACTTGAGCCTAACGAAAATAAAATTGAGGGTAACTTTTTGCTTAATATTTTCAAACGAGCCATACCTGGTGGAGTTACAGTTGCACTTTCAGTTGTACTTGTGACGGTTTTAGGTAATATGTTTGATTTTTCAGATGATTTCATATCTACGCTTGCAGTAGCAGTAACAGCCTTTGTGGGCTTGATGGTAGTTTATAAAACAAGCTTACCGTTTAATTCTGTAAGAACAATTATGTTTGCGATAAGCGTTGGTGGTATGGTATGGGGTGTTGCCTATTCAAAGCACTTCTTCTGCGATATTCTTAAAACAGGCAATATTTTTGGCTTTGTAAATATGAGCTTTGAGTTTTTAGTATGCCTTGCAGTATGTGCAGGGTTTTCATTCTTACTGTTTTTAATGTTTAATTTAATTGTAGTTAAGGTCAATATTGTGAAACGTAAGAAAAAATAAAGGTTCTGATGAATTAGGATTAGATATATTAGGAGGTATTAAATGTCACATAGCAAACACACAAAGCGAGGTTACTCACTTTTCCTTGAGAGATGGAACAAATCTGAGAAAAAATATATAAATACTTGTAAAATATGTGGTCATAGGGGTTATAGTCCGGTTATAGAAGATGAAGACTTTTGTGCAATGCCTGAAAACAAATTGATTTTTAAAGAATTATCAAAAATCCTGTCTAAACTTGAACTGGATGAATATGGAAGATGTGTTTACTGTGCAAAAGTACATGGTGAATTATAAAAGTTTTAAATTTCAAATTAGCCACAATAACAAAACTAATAAAGGAGTATTTTATGGATTGGTTTCTACATGAAAATGAGCTTATACAGCAGGGCTATAAAAGTATATGTGGAGTAGACGAGGCAGGCAGAGGTCCACTTGCAGGCCCTGTGTGTGCAGCTGCTGTAATTTTAAAGCCAGATGATATAATAGAGGGTGTGAACGACTCTAAAAAGCTTAGCGAAAAGAAAAGAGAAATGCTTTTTGATATTATAAAGGAGCGTGCAGTTTCGTACAGCATTGCGTTTGCAACAGTTGAAGAAATTGAAGAGTTGAATATACTCAACGCTACAATGCTTGCAATGAAAAGAGCAGTTGAGGGTCTTGAAGTGCCGGCTGACTATGCAATTATAGACGGCAACAAAACACCAGATTTACAAATCCCTTGCAATTATGTAATAAAGGGTGACGCTAATTCTATGTCAATAGCAGCTGCCTCAATACTTGCAAAGGTTACAAGAGATAGATTGCTTTTAGAATACGCAAAGGATTATCCACAGTATCAGTTTGAAAAGCACAAGGGCTATGGCACAAAGGTGCACAGAGAAGCCTTGCTTGAGTATGGCCCTTGCCCTGTACATAGACTTTCGTTTTTAAAGAAAATACTTAATAAATAATATGACAAATAAAACTGAAAAAAGAGCAATAGGAGATATAGGCGAGGAATACACCTGCCAATATCTTAACAGCCTTGGTTATCAGATTATATGCAGAAATTATAGCTGTAAATATGGCGAGCTTGATATTGTTGCTGTAAACGAAAAATATATAGCCTTTACAGAGGTTAAAACAAGGCACCAAAGCCCTATGGTGCGTGCGTGCCTTGCAGTTACAAAGCAAAAGCAGATTAAAATTATGCGTACAGCCTATTTATTTTTAAAGGAAAATAACTTTAAGCTACAGCCACGCTTTGATATATCAGAGGTTTATTTAAAAGCAAATACTAACAAGCTTTACAGCATAAATTATATAAAGAATGCTTTTAGTATTACAGAGGAGGTATGTTATGAAGGTTTTTGATTTGCATTGCGACACGCTTTTTACAGCTAATCAGAATTCAGGCTCGATAATAAGCAACAGCTACCAGCTTTCGCTGGAAAAGGCTTTAAAATACGATAAATATACACAGGTAATGCCTGTGTGGATACCTGACGAATACCGTCTGGAAAATGCAGAAAGGCTGATGGAGCAATGTCACACACTTTTAAAGCAGGAGCTTGAAAAGTGCAATAAGTTTAAGCAGATTACAGATTTTTCAAAGCTATGTGATAATAATTACAATATAGTTTTTGCAATAGAGGGTGGTGTAGCCCTTGCTGGCAAGCTTGAAAATATCAGACGCTACAGAGAAATGGGTGTACGATTTTTAACCCTTACATGGAATGGTGCAAACGAAATTGGCGATGGTATAAAATGCGA
>JAXJDU010000265.1:0-5525 GCA_036301785.1 Acutalibacteraceae bacterium
GTGTACGCTTTTTGTAATATGCACAGCCTCTGGAAAGCCTGACAAATTAAAAAATTGCAATAAGGAGAATTATAATGTCAATTATTAACAAAGAAATTTCAGATTTTAAAGCTTATGCATTCCACGCAGGAGAGTTCAAAAATGTTTCTAAGGAGGATATTCTCGGCAAGTGGAGTGTTTTCTTTTTCTATCCTGCTGACTTTACCTTTGTTTGTCCTACAGAGCTTGAGGACCTGGCAAACAAATATGAAGAATTCAGAAGTGTAGGCTGTGAGGTGTATTCTGTATCAACCGATACTCATTTTGTGCATAAAGCATGGCACGATGCCTCTGAACGAATTAAAAAAATAAACTATCCTATGCTTGCAGACCCTACTCATGCAATTTCTAAAGATTTCGAGGTTCTTATTGAGTCAGATGGTTTGGCTGAGCGTGGCACATTCATTATAAATCCAGAGGGTAAAATTGTAGGCTATGAGGTTACAGCAGGTAATGTAGGCAGAAACGCAGAGGAGCTTTTCCGTAAGGTACAGGCATGCCAGTTTGTTCATGCACACGGAGATCAGGTTTGTCCAGCAAACTGGAAGCCAGGTGCCGAAACATTAAAGCCTAGTCTTGACCTTGTGGGGCAGCTATAATGGGTATTACCAAAAATTATAATCCCGATAATTTATATGATGTGATAGTGGCTGGTGGTGGACCTGCAGGGCTTACTGCTGCACTTTATCTGGCAAGGGCAAAATACAGGGTATTAGTCCTTGAAAAAGAACAGTTTGGTGGACAAATCACCATTACTAATGAGGTAGTGAATTATCCGGGAATCGAAAAGGTAAGTGGCAAAGCACTTACAGAGATAATGCGTCGTCAGGCAGAAGCCTTCGGAGCCGAGTTTCTGCTGGCAGAAGCAAATGGATTAGATACAGAAAATGATGTAAAAACTGTTCACACTAATCGTGGTGACTATTACTGCTTTGGTGTTTTAATTGCAACCGGTGCACGCCCAAGAATGGTTGGCTTTAAGGGTGAAGACGAGTATAAAGGTCGTGGTGTGGCGTATTGTGCTACCTGCGACGGAGAGTTTTTTACAGGGAAAGAGGTATTTGTTATTGGTGGTGGTTATGCTGCAGCAGAGGAAAGCGTGTTCCTTACAAAGTTTGCCCGTCATGTAACAATGCTTATACGAGAGGAAGATTTCACCTGTGCTGCAGCAGTGGCAGAGCCAGCTAGAAAACACGACAAAATCACTATTCTGACAAATACAACTGTGGAAGAAGTATCAGGAGAAAACGGGCTTGATTATATCCGTTATAAAAACAACAAAACTGGTAAAGTTACAGAATACCGTGCAGATTCCAATGATAGCTTTGGTGTATTTGTATTTGCAGGGTATTCTCCTGATACGGCACTTGTTAAAGGAATTGCAAAGTTGGATGAACAAGGCTATATTGTCACTGACTCAGAACAAAAAACAACTGTTAATGGTGTGTATGCTGCTGGTGATGTATGTATTAAACCGTTAAGGCAGGTAGTAACAGCTACAGGAGATGGTGCTTTAGCAGCTACTGAGCTTGAAAAATATGTAGCTGCTATACAGAGAAGAACAGGTCTGCACCCAAAGCCACCTGTAGCCAAAAAGCTGGAGGAATCTGCTGTAAGCGAAAGCTCTCACCAGGCTGGTACTTCTGACGAAACCTTTACGGCTGAGATGAAGCAACAGCTAGAAGATGTCTTCAGCAGGATGGAACGCAGGTTAGTGCTTAAGCTGTTTCTTGATAACCGTCCTGTTTCAAGCGAGCTGGAGCACTTTATAACAAAGCTTGCGTCACTTTCTGATAAGCTTACAGTTACGGTTGCTGAAAGAAATGGTGCGAAAAACGAAGCTCCTTGTGTTCGTGTTTTTCTTGAAAGTGGCAAGGATACTGGCATTGCGTTTCATGGTGTACCTGGTGGACACGAGTTTACCTCATTTATTCTTGGTCTTTACAATGCTTCTGGTCCTGGGCAAAAAATAGATGAGCATATCTGTCAGAAAATTAAGAATATTAAGAATTTGGTGGATATGAAAATATTGGTATCGTTATCCTGCACAATGTGTCCCGATGTGGTTATTGCTTGTCAACGAATCGCAACAAAAAATCCTGATATCCGTGCCGAAGTATTTGATATTCAGCATTTTGAAGATATCAGAAACAAATACAATGTTATGAGTGTACCTTGTCTTGTTGTCAATGACGATAAAGTGTTCTTTGGTAAGAAAAATATAGCTCAGATTGCAGAGTTGATTAGTGATATTTAAAACTAATGTTATATGTCTTAATAATTCCGGAGAGTTTTTATTGCGATTCAGGTTTATTTTATAGTATGAAAACGCAGATGGTCAGATTCTGAATTTTTCTTTTATATTTCTGCGTATAATTACTTCCGGAAGCCAGTTTGTTTAAAACATTTCCGTTTCTTTGGTTACAGCACATTTTTTTATTCGAGTAAAATCCATACAAATCCACTGTTTATACAGAGTTGCTACAGCTGTGAATTTACGGTAACGCTCTGCCTGTGTCATAAAACATCTCGAAAACAGATTGAATAAGTTGTTTTTGAGATGTTTATTTTTGTTTGATTTTTTAACTGGTTCTATGATGCCTAAGTGTTACAGCTTAATCTGTTCTGATGTTTGCAAGACTTGAAATAATATAATGGATGCGTGTGGTCGCTTACATATTAATTCATTGCTGGTTAGAAGTTTCTATATGGATAAATGGTATGAAACAGAAGCTTTTATGCTTCTTTTCTATAAACATAATTGTGCTATTTTCTATTATAAAACATTATATTTTTAATATTCATTATGTTAAATCCACTTGTAGTATTTAACATGATATAGTTAATGTTTGGATTTATATGTAAGAAATATTAACAAAAAAATTGGATAGTATTGACAAATAAAAAAATGTGTGATAGCATACACCTACAACTTAAAAACCCTGTGAGGGAGTAGTGGCACGAAGGTGTGGCAAATCAACATCCTGGCACTGTGGTATTCCACAGGTCTGGTTTGTCTTAAATAACGAGACTCACGTATTGCTTGTTTCAAAGCTGTGCGTGCGTCATTTTTTATTTTACGAGTACAGCTAATACATGCTGTACTCGTTTTTTGTTGTAATACTCTTGATACTAATACCTGTTTAAATACCAGATAACTTGCCGGCAAAGTGTATCCACTGTTTAAAAAGGTATTAGTATAAGCTTTTAACAGAAAGGTGATGTTTTTATGTTTATTGAAATTAATGGTATCAAAAAAAGCTTTGGCACAGGTGAAAGTAAGGTTGAGGTATTAAAGGGGATTGATCTTAATATTGAAAAGGGAGAGATATGCGTACTTTTAGGTCCGTCGGGTTCTGGTAAATCTACTCTGCTTAACATCATTGGTGGTATTGATAGTGCTGACAGTGGTTATATTTCCATAAACGGAGAAAAAACTGTTGATATGAGTGAAAAGGCGTTAACCGTTTATCGCAGAAAGCACCTTGGTTATATCTTTCAGATGTATAACCTGATTCCAAACCTTAACATAAAAGAAAATATAGAGGTTGGTGCTTATTTAAGCAGTAATCCTCTTGATGTTGACGACATTTTGAAAACGCTTGGACTTTATGAGCATCGTCACAAGCTGCCTAATCAGCTTTCTGGTGGTCAGCAGCAAAGAACAGCTATTGGTCGTGCTATAGTTAAAAATCCTGATATACTGCTTTGTGATGAGCCTACAGGTGCATTGGATTACAAAACCTCAAAGGAAATTTTAAAGCTGATAGAAGATGTAAATAAAAAATACGGAAATACCATTATTATGGTTACTCATAATGATGCTATAAAAAACATGGCAGACAGAGTTGTAACACTGCGTGACGGAATGATAAGAAAGAATTACTTAAACGACGAAAAAATATCAGCAACTGAGCTTGACTGGTAAACTGAAAGGACTGAAGGCTATGAAAAATCCACTTATCAAAAGGTTTCCTCGTGAGCTGAAAAGTGAAGCTGGAAAATATATTATAATTTTTATTTTTATGGTAATTGTAATTGGTTTTGTTTCGGGATTTCTGGTTGCTTCGGGAAGTCTTGTCAGTATTTACAATGAGAGCTTTGATAAATACAGCATTGAAGATGGAAATTTTGAGCTTCATAGTGAAGCAGACAGCCAAACGCTGAAAGCTGTTGAAACAGACGGAAAAATTAAGCTTTATGAAAATTTCTATCTGGAGCGTACAACTAAAGAGTTTGACAGCACTCTTCGTGTTTTTAAAAATCGTGAAGAAATAAACAAGGTATGTATTCACGAGGGAGAGTTACCTGTAAAAACAGATGAAATCGCCGTTGACAGAATGTACGCACATAATAATTCTTTAAGCGTAGGCGACTTATTTACTGTAGGCGATAAAAAGCTGAAAGTTACAGGACTTGTTTCGCTTGCTGATTACAGTGCTTTATACTCAAGTCCGTCAGATATGATGTTTGACGCAATCAAGTTTGGTGTAGCAGTTATGACCGAGCAAGGCTTTGACGCTATGGGTGAGGCAGGCTTTCATTATAACTACTCATGGGTATATAACGATGCACCGATAGATGACATTGAAGCAAAGAAAATGTCAGAGGATTTACTTGAGGTGATTTCAGAAAAAGCTGTTGTTACTGGCTTTATTCCTATGTACTCAAACAATGCTATTCAGTTTGTTGGTGATGATACAGGTAATGACCGTTTGATGTTTACAGTGTTTCTATATGTGGTTGTAATTATTCTTGCGTTTATAATGGCTATTACCACTAATAACACTATCACTAAGGAAGCTAATGTTATTGGTACTCTGCGTGCCTCTGGTTATACTAAAGGTGAGATTATTCGCCACTATCTTACAATGCCTATGTTGGTTATAATTACTTCGGCTCTTATCGGCAACATTCTTGGTTATACAGTTTTTGAGGATATTGCAGAAAAAATTTATTATACCAACTATAGTGTGCCATTGTATGTTACCAAGCCAAGCCTTGACGCTTTTGTAAAAACAACGCTGGTGCCTGTTGCAATTATGCTGATTATCAATTTTGTAATTTTAGCTTACAAAATGAGATTATCTCCACTACGCTTTATCCGTCGTGATTTAAAAACAAAGCAAAGAAAAAAGGCTCTTAAGCTTAATACAAAAATCGGCATTATGCACCGTTTCAGAATAAGAATTATTTTACAGAATATGCCTAACTACATTACAATATTTGTTGGTATATTCCTTGCCCATATTATTCTTCTGTTAGGAATGGGTCTCCCAAAGCTACTTGACAAAAACAGCGAGCTTATAACAGAAAATATCATTTGTGATTATCAGTATATCCTGAAAATGCCTGTTGAAACAGAAAATGAAAATGCTGAAAAGTTCTGTGCCGGTAGTCTTTCTACTATTGAAGGCAGATTAAAAAGCGAAAGTGTAACAATTTACGGTCTTGCTCTGGATAGTGCTTATATCGATATTGATACA
>JAXJDU010000266.1:0-4263 GCA_036301785.1 Acutalibacteraceae bacterium
CAGTGTGTGGCAACAGGAAGTTGAAAAGGCTATCTCTGAAGAATAGACAGACGCAGAATTTCAAGCCTTTGGTTACGATATTGACAATAGTGCTATACAGCTTGCCACAGCAAACGCTGTAAAGGCTGGTGTAGGTGATAAAATCAAGTTTATAAAAAGAGATATCAAGGACTTTACACTTGATTTTGACCGTTGCAGTGTAATCACAAACCCACCATATGGCGAGCGTTTGCTTGACATTGAGCAGGCTCAAAGGCTGTACAGAATAATGGGAGAGAGATTCCTTGCTGGTAACGGCTACAGCTATACAATTATCAGCCCAGATGAAGATTTTGAAGATTTATTCGGCAGAAAAGCTGACAAACGCAGAAAGCTTTATAATGGTATGATTAAGTGTCAGGTTTATATGTATTATAAATGATAGCAAGTTAAGAGTTTGAAGGTGTGCTTATGGATTATTTAGAGCTTGAGTCAGAAAGATTAATTTTTAGAAAATATACAATGGAAGATTATTCTGTTTTTTATGATATGTTAAGCAATTTAGAAAATATGAAATATCGTTCTAGCGAACCAAAAACCGAGGCAGATGTTCGAGGATATATCGAATGGGGTATTAAGTGTGCCGAACAGAAGCCTTGTATAAATTATAGGTATACGGTGGTACTAAAAGATACAGGAGAACCTATAGGTTCTTGTGAACTTGCATTTACCAACAAAGATCCCGCAGAGCTAGCATGGGAGCTACATCGCAATTATTGGAGAAAAGGCTACGGCACAGAAATTGGTCGTACATTATTACGATTGGGCTTTGATATGCTTGGTCTTAGACGAATTGTTGCCGACTGTAATACGCTGAATAAAGGCTCGTATGGAATTATGGAGAAAATAGGAATGCGTAGAGAGGCACATTATGTTAAGTGCTATCGTGGAAACAGTGCTCTTAATCACGAATGGTGCGATAAATATTTGTATGCTATTTTGCAAGAAGACTATATTAAAACACATTAACGACACCTCAAATTTATTTATAGTTTAATTATTTATCTATAATCCGAAATCTGTAAAATGTAAACAATTTTTAAACCCTAAATTTTGCTATTGATTTTTACTATAAAAAGGTATATTATATCTTTAGCACTCATAGAGTAAGAGTGCTAAAGACGATTGTTAATCCATAGGAGGAAATTATTATGACTATAAAACCATTACTAGACAGAGTTGTATTAAAGGCTCAGCAGGCAGAAGAAACAACAAAAAGTGGTATTGTGCTTGCAACATCAGCACAGGAGAAGCCACAGTTTGCTAATGTAGTAGCTGTTGGCCCAGGTGGCGTTGTAGATGGTAAAGAGGTTACAATGTATGTAAATGTGGGTGACAAGGTTATCACAAACCAGTACGCAGGCACAACAGTTAAGCTTGACGGTCAGGAATATACAATAGTTCGTCAGTCAGACATACTTGCAGTAGTAGAATAATTTATTTATATATAGGAGGCTTTATATATTATGGCTAAACAAATTGCATACGGTGAAGACGCAAGAAAGGCTCTTATGAGTGGTATCAACCAGCTTGCAGATACAGTAAAAATCACACTTGGCCCTAAGGGCAGAAATGTAGTGCTGGATAAAAAATTTGGTGCACCACTAATCACAAATGACGGTGTTACAATTGCTAAGGAAATCGAGCTTGAGGATCCATTCGAGAATATGGGTGCACAGCTTGTTAAGCAGGTTTCTGTAAAAACAAATGATATTGCCGGTGACGGTACAACAACAGCTACACTTCTTACACAGGCTCTTATCCGTGAGGGTATGAAGAATGTTACTTCTGGTGCTAACCCAATGATTCTTAAAAAGGGTATTCAGAAGGCAACTGATATTGCTGTAGAAACAATTGTAAAGAATTCTAAGCAGATAAGTGGCTTTGATGATATTGCAAGCATTGGTGGTAACTCAGCAGCAGACCCTAAGATTGGTAAGCTTATTGCAGAGGCTATGGAGAAGGTTACAACTGACGGTGTTATTACAGTTGAGGAGTCAAAAACAGCAGAAACATACTCTGAGGTTGTTGAGGGTATGATGTTTGACAGAGGCTACATTGCTCCATATATGGTAACAGATACAGAAAAAATGGTTGCGGAGCTTGACGATGCACTGATTCTTATTACAGACAAGAAGATTTCTAATATTCAGGAGATTCTTCCACTGCTTGAAGAAATCGTTAAAACAGGCAGAAAGCTGCTTATCATTGCCGAGGATATCGAGGGTGAGGCTCTGACAACTCTTGTTCTTAACAAGCTTCGTGGTACATTTACCTGCGTTGGTGTAAAGGCTCCTGGCTTTGGCGACAGAAGAAAAGAAATGCTGCAGGATATCGCTATCCTGACAGGTGGTCAGGTTATCTCAAGTGACCTTGGTTTAGAGCTTAAGGATGTAACACCAGACCAGCTTGGTCATGCAAGACAGATTAAGGTTGACAAGGAAAATACAATTATCGTTGACGGTGCAGGCAGCCCAGAGATGATTAAGGGTAGAGTTAACCAGATAAGAACACAGATTGAAGCAACAACATCAGATTTTGACCGTGAAAAGCTTATGGAGCGTTTAGCTAAGCTTGCAGGTGGTGTTGCAGTTATCAAGGTTGGTGCTGCTACAGAAATCGAGATGAAGGAGAAGAAGCTGAGAATCGAAGACGCTCTTGCTGCTACAAAGGCTGCTATTGAAGAAGGTATAGTTGCAGGTGGTGGTACAGCTCTTATGAACGCAATTCCAGCTGTAGAGGCTGCTATTGCAGAGGCTGACGGTGACGAGAAGACTGGTATGACAATCGTACTGAAGGCACTTGAAGAGCCAATCCGTCAGATTGCTGCTAACGCTGGATTAGAGGGCTCTGTAATCGTAGAGAAAATCAAGGACGCAAACAAAATCGGCTTTGGCTTCAATGCTCTTACAGAGGAGTATGTAGATATGGTAGAAGCAGGCATTATCGACCCTACAAAGGTTACTCGTTCTGCACTACAAAATGCTGCTTCAGTTGCTTCTATGGTTCTTACAACAGAATCACTTGTAACAGACATAAAAGAAGATACACCAGCAATGCCAGCTCCTGATATGGGTGGCATGTACTAATATAAATATAATCGCTGTTTATTACAGTGTGTTAAATTATATTCAGAGGGCTTATGGTTTTAGAAAATAGTAACTGTATTATCAAAATTGAAGAGGATACAACCTATACTGTTGATTCAGCAGACAATCGTCACTACGATATAATTCATAATCCATGTGGCTATAAGTATAACGACTTATCATCTACCTTAGCTATATATGTCAATCTTTTTTCAAAGGAGTACAGCATAGCACTTGTAGGCTCACACTATTCGTATGATACTGATTGTGCTGTGCTCGAAGATGATACTATCATAGTTTTGCAGAATGATACTATAACAGTAATCAATATCTTTGATGGTTCTGTTGTAAAGCAGATTGATATTGACAGCTTTAGCTGTAATTTTGCGATATATAAGGTTAAAGACGGGTATATAATCTACGGAGAGGTTGAAATCATAATGCTGGATTTTAACTTTGTTCAGAAGTGGTCCTTTTCAGGCAGAGATATTTTTGTTTCGATATCAGGTAAAAATCCTTTTGAATTAAAAAGTGATTCGATATGCTTGTACGATTTTTCAGATAATTACTACGAGATTGATTACAACGGGAATCTCATTGGATAATTATAAAATCAAGCCCTGCATTATTTAATATGATACCCAGACCCATTTAAGCTTGCTTATTGGCAGGCTTAAATGGGTTTTTGTTGTTTCAGGCTGTATAGCTGTATAAATTACAGTGTTATTGTGCGTATTCAACAAAAATATATAAGCATTTATAGCAATTTTAGCTTATTTGCAAGTGTCAAAAAAACGATAGAAGTATTGTACATTTTTTCTATTTATTATTTGGTAATTATATTAATATACAAAAATTACTGTAATTGTTATAATTACCATAGTGGTATTCGTATGATTAATTTTACGGATACAGCGATTATTTTCTTGAAAGAGAGGTTTTATAAGATGAATGAGAAATTCAGTTTCGGCAAGAAAGCACTTTCTATTGCACTTACAGCTGCTATGGCTACTACAATGACAGCTGTTTCTGCTGCTTCAAGTGTTTCTGCTGTAACAAAAGCACCAGTAGCAAGCAAAGCTGCTACAATCACAGCTAAAAGTGGAGCAGATGCTTCTGCTTTCTCTTGGGATAA
>JAXJDU010000267.1:0-1884 GCA_036301785.1 Acutalibacteraceae bacterium
TCCTTATATCTTTCATCGTTAGGGTTTACAGCTACTGCTGTATCGCCTAGTAATGTTTCTGGACGTGTTGTAGCAAGGTCGATATGACCAGTGCCGTCTGCAAGCTGATATCTTAAATGCCAGAAATGACCAGCCTGATCCTCATAGTTAACCTCAGCATCTGAAATAGATGTCAAGCAATGAGGACACCAGTTAATGATTCTCTCTCCACGATAAATCAAACCCTTATCATACAGCTTTACAAAAACCTCTTTTACAGCCTCGTTACAGCCCTCGTCCATAGTAAAGCGTTCTCTTTGCCAGTCACAGCTGCTACCCATTTTCTTCAGCTGGTCGCAAATTCTTCCACCGTACTCCTTCTTCCATTCCCATGCACGCTCAAGGAATCCTTCTCTGCCTAAATCCTCTTTAGTTACGCCTTCTTTACGCATAGCCTCAACGATTTTAGCCTCTGTTGCAATAGAAGCATGGTCTGTACCTGGTAACCAAAGTGTGCAGTAGCCCTGCATTCTTCTGTAACGGATTAAAATATCCTGTAATGTGTTATCTAGTGCATGGCCCATATGCAACTGACCAGTAATGTTTGGTGGTGGCATAACTATTGTATAAGGCTTTTTATCCTTATCTATCTCTGAATGAAAATAATTTTCTTTTATCCAAAAGTCATATATTTTATCTTCAACCTCACCAGGGTTGTATGACTTTGCAAGCTCTTTAGCCATTTTTTATCTCTCCTTACATTTATATTTACGAATACAAAATTCAACAATCTACATTCTATATAATTATCCCATTGTAAGGCTGTTTTGTCAATGCTTTTTAGTGTATTTTGTAGGTTAGATTACAAACACAAACAACAGCAAACGGTACAGTTGCTACAGCAGGCAATAATACTGTAAAGGTACTATCAGCTCTGCTGCTTTTATCTGTATCTGGCATGGCAGTATCTCAAAAAAGAAAATTCTGTAAATAAAGGGGTATACCTAAACTTTACGCTTTTTATTTTCTGCTGTGAGCGTCAGCTCACGCCTGAAGTACAATTTATCTTATTGAAATATTTATGATTTTATATTAAAATAAAGTATAAGAATTGAACAAGGGGAATAATTATGGCTTTGGTAAGAATTTCTAACAATGTGTATAATGTAGGGGTTTTAGACCCGTTTTTGAGAAAAAACAATCTTAATAAAGAGTGTCCACTAGGTACAACATATAATTCATATCTTATTGATGACAGAGCAACAGCAGTTATCGATATTCCGGATAGCAGTCTTTATGATGATTTCAAGTATAATCTTGGTCTGGTTTGTGATATTGGTGCTATAGATTACCTGGTACTTAATCGTATAATTCCAGAGAATGCAGAAAGTATTGAACAGTTTTTGAAGATGAGTCCGAAAACTACTATAGTATGCACCAAGATAGGCAAAGAATTACTTGATAATATTTTGCATTATGAGTATAGCTGTGTTACAGTAAGCGATGGCGATAAGCTTAACCTTGGCAATAGTATGCTGGAATTTATGGCCATGCCTATGCTGCCAACACCAGACAGTATGTGTACATATTTTGAGAATGATGGTGTACTTTTCAGCGGCAGTATGTTCAGTGCTGATTTTTGCGAGCCTAACGGTAATGATGAATCTATGCGTTATGTTGATGAATATATTGCACAGCTGAAGATCTATTATAATTTTTATTTTATTCAGCTTAAAAGCTTTGTAAATGATGCACTTGATACGCTTGAAGACAAGAGAGTTTATACAATAGCACCAATTAACGGTCCGGTTGTTGTAGAAAATACTGAAAATGTAATTGCTTATTACAGAGAGTGGTCTGTAGAGGCTAAAACTAAATCAGCAGTTGTTTTATATTATTCAACAA
>JAXJDU010000268.1:0-17303 GCA_036301785.1 Acutalibacteraceae bacterium
CTAAAAATGCCATTGAAAATGGCATTTTTAATAATTACGAGAAGTTAAGGGCGTTGCCTCATGTAACCAATTTACGCAGTAAATTGATTGCGTAAACCCATAAGGGGTTTCACCCCTTAACCCCACCACCCTTTAAAAAGGGTGGACCTAAACTTTACGCTTTGCTCTATCAAAGTTTGTTGTTAGTCCGACAAACTACAATTTATAAAAAAGTGGCTCCAGATTCAAACGAATCCAGAACCACCCAAGTAAAAGCTATTCAGTTATTACTTCAGATATGTTGATGAACCACCAATCTTACCACTGATACCCTTGTAGCCGTTTGAGCTTAGTACATAAACTCTGCAGTTACCCTTACCAGGAGCAGAAACTGATAGTGAACCATTTGTAACATTCTTTGTATCGCCTGTTACAGCGTCAATGTATGTACCATTTGGAATACCTGAGAATGTAGCACCGTTTGTTACAGCTACACAAGCAAAGCTCTTCTCGCCTGTGTCTGGGTCTGTATAGCCACGCTTGAAGCACATATCACCAACAGATGTGTACTGGCCCTTCTGTAGAGCTGGTACTGCTCTTCTGATCTGGTTTAGCTTGATCAGGTGCTGTGAAAGTGTGCTGTTAAGTGTTTTCTGTACTTCACCACTAGCTGTGTACTGACCGAAGTCTGTAGCTGATACGCTACCCTCCAGATGGTCACCGAAGTAAGCACGACCTGTTGTGCTTAGAGGCTGGTTAGGACCAACATCGATTGGCATATCCTTAGCAAACTCTACCTCACTACCATAGTATACGCAAGGAATACCACGGAATGTGAAGATCAAGCAGAAGTTCTCTGCCCAAGCCTGTGTACCAAGGCTGTAACGAGTTTTCTCCATACCGTCTGGACCGTAGTCGTGAGAGTCAACATATACAACATTCCATGTTGAGTCGTTCATATAGCTATCCTCAGCAAGAGCTGCACCATATGCACTGCTAGCATACTGGAAGTTCCAGTGCATTGTAAAGTCGATTACACTTGTACCGTTAGACTGTGAATAGTCTGGTGTATGGTACTCGTTACCGTTCAGGAATGCGTTCTTAGTTGTTGGTAGACCCTCTGGGCTTCTATGTGCGTCATAGTGAGCAATAGATGTCTTAATGTTAGCTGTTGGATCTGAGTTGTTCCAGTTACCCTTCCATGCACTTTCTGTTTCAGCCCATGTAAAGAATGCTGGTGAACTTGATGGAATGTTGTGGTTCCATGTTTCACGAACTCTTGAACATACCTCACCGAAGATGTGGAAGTTCTTACTCTTCAGCTCGCTGAATGCTGGGAAGTAAGCATTGTTCAGTGTCCAACGGTTGATGTGCTTTTCTGTATCAAGACGGAAAGCATCAACGCCCAGGTTAGCATAATCAAGATATGTATCTGTGATATACTTAGCAACTACAGGGTTCTCTGTGTTTATATCAACGCAGTCGCCTGCCATTGAACCCTGCTGCTCGATTGAAGACTCATAACCCATGTTCTTCTCTCTGTGGTAATATTCCTTAGAGTTAAGTGAGCTTGTAACGTGAGCCTTCATACAGTCAAGTCTAGCCTGGAACTGAGCACCTGGCTGTAGACTCTCGTAGTTAGAATAATTTTTAGCTAGGTCAGAACCTGGAATAACCTTCATACAATCAGCTGAAGCAAGGTCCTGAATTGTGTTGTACTCCTTTGTGAACATAGGAGCTAGGAATGGATCACCAAAGTTACCTGTGTGGTTCCATACAACGTCCTGTACAATCTTCATGCCCTTGTCATGTGCAGCAGCAATCAGATCTTCATAAGTTGTGTCGCTGCTCTCGTAACGAGGGTCAACTGTTGCAAAATCGAATGAGTGATAACCATGGTAGTCATAACCACTGGCATTGTTAACTACAGGTGTAATCCAGATTGCACTGAAGCCTAGTGCCTTCAGGTAATCCAGCTTCTGGATAAGACCCTTGAAGTCACCTCTCCAAGCTGGGTCGCTGTCTGGGTTGTTAGCCTGCTTGTCGTCCCAACAGTGAACATTGTTGCCCTTGTCACCGTCATAGAAACGAGTTGTGATAATGAAGTAGATTGAATCTTCTCTTAGATCTGTACGCTCATAATCGTCATAAACGAATGGATCTCTTGAGTACCACTTGTTGTTGTAGTACCACCAGTCACCCTGTGACTTCTCGCGATACTCTCTTGTAAGCTCTGCTGACTGTGTACCGTTTTCAACAAACAAGAAGTTAATCTTTGTTACATTGCTGAAAGAATACTTATAGCAGTTAGGGCCTGCAGCAGATGTATCTCTTGACATAGTCATACCAGGATAGTTTGGTGAATCTATATTTGTAGGTAAGCTATTCCAATAGTAGATGCTTGGTGTTGTAGTTGAGCCATAGTAATGGATCGTAATACCGCCAGCTTCTGATGGCTGAACATCAGTTGTAGCCGCATTAGCTGTAATAATACCACAAGTAACAACCATCATAACAGCAAGTGCTATTGCGATAACTCTTTTTAAGCTATTCATCTTGCGTTTCCTCCTTATATTTTTTATTCGCTTGGCTTAGCCTGTAATCTGAATATTACAGGCTAAGCGTAAAGCTTGATTCCATTGTAATTAATTATTTCAGATACGCTGTTGTTCACTTATTTTAAAGCGATCAATCGTGAACATCATATTAATAATTATATACACAGATTTATCCAACAACATATCAAAATCATACAATGATTTATACGAGTTAGAAACTGCCAAAGTAATTTATTAATATATTACTTCAGATATGTTGTTGTGCCACCAATCTTGCCACTGATACCCTTGTAGCCGTTTGAGCTTAGTACATAAACTCTACAGTTACCTTTACCAGGAGCAGAAACTGATAGTGTGCCGTTTGAAACAGTCTTTTTATCACCTGATACAGCGTCGATGTATGTACCATTTGGAATACCTGAGAATGTAGCACCGTTTGTTACTGCAACGCAAGCAAAGCTCTTCTCGCCTGTTTCTGGATCTGTGTAGCCACGCTTGTAGCACATATCACCAACAGAAGCGTACTGACCCTTCTGTAGAGCTGGTACTGCTCTTCTGATCTGGTTCAGCTTTGATAGCTGCTGAGCCAGTGGCTTGTTCAGTGTTGACTGTACTGTACCACTTGCTGTGTATACACCAAAGTCAGAAGCTGTTACTGTACCCTCGATGTTCTCACCGAAGTAAGCACGACCTGTTGTGCTTAGTGGTGCGTTAGGACCTACGTCGATAACCTGACCTGTCTGGAACTCTGTTTCTGAACCATAGTATACGCAAGGAATACCACGGAATGTAAACATCAGACACATGTTCTCAGCCCAAGCCTGTGTACCACCGTTGTAACGAACTGTCTGTGATCTGTCTGGGCTATAGTCGTGAGAGTCAACATATACAACATTCCATGTTGCATCGTTGTAATACTTATCAGCACCCATAGCTGTGTTATATGCCTCTGAAGCATTTGAGAATGCCCAGTGCATTGGGAAGTCGATAACGCCTGTGCCGTTTGCCTTGCTGTAGTCAGGTGTATGGTATTCGC
This sequence comes from Acutalibacteraceae bacterium, assembly GCA_036301785.1. GTDB lineage: Bacteria > Bacillota > Clostridia > Oscillospirales > Acutalibacteraceae > CAG-964. The sequence goes on from JAXJDU010000268.1 coordinate 3,574, forward strand.
TACCATTCAGGAATGCGTTGTTACTGTTGAAAGACTCATCTCTTACCTGATACTTACCAAAGTGCTTAACAGCCTTGTCGTAGTTTGATTTCCAGTCTGTTGTGCTCCAACCACTTGTATAAGAAGCATCTGTTTCTTTCCATGTGTAGAAGAAGCAAGAGTCAGAAGCACCACCCTCGTTGAATGCACCGTGGTATCTAGCACAAACCTCACCAAAGATGTAGAAGTTTTCTACTGCTGTAAACTTAGGGAAGTAAGCCATGTTAAGTGTCCAACGGTTGATGTGCTTTTCTGTATCAAGACGGAAGCTGTCAACACCCATATCTACATAGCTCATGTATGTATCTACAAGGTAATCAGCAACCTTCTGATTTTCTGTGTTGATATCAACACAGTCACCAGCCATCTGGCCAGTCTGCTCTGTATATGAGCCGTAGCTCAATGACTTATCGTGATGATAATAATGGTTAGTGTCGTTTGCATCCTCTTTCATAACTGCAAGTCTTGCCTGATACTGTGCATCTGGCTTCATTGTAGCGTAGCTAGGATACTTCTGAGCTAGAACTGAGTTAGGGATCAGTTTCATACTGTCGATTGACTCAAGGTCTTTAAGAGTCTTGTACTCTTTTGTAAACATTGGTGCAAGTGTTGCTTCACCAAAGTTACCTGAGTGGTTCCATACAACGTCCTGTACAATCTTCATGCCCTTATCGTGTGCAGCAGCAATCAGATCTTCATAAGTTGTGTCGCTGCTCTCGTAACGAGGGTCAACTGTTGCAAAGTCGAATGCATGGTAGCCGTGGTAGTCGTAACCACTGGCATTGTCAACTACAGGTGTAATCCAGATTGCACTGAAGCCAAGAGCCTTGATGTAATCAAGTTTCTGAATAAGACCCTTGAAGTCGCCTCTCCAAGCTGGGTCGCTGTCTGGGTTGTTAGCCTTTGCGTCATCCCAACAGTGAACATTGTTACCTGTGTCGCCGTCGTAAAAACGAGTTGTGATAATAAAGTAGATTGAATCTTCTCTAAGATCTGTACGCTCGTAACTGTCGTGCAGATATGGGTCTTTTGAATACCACTTGTTATTGTAGTACCACCAGTGACCCTGTGACTTCTCGCTATACTCTCTTGTAAGCTCTGCTGACTGTTTACCGTTTTCAACAAACAAGAAGTTAATCTTTGTTACATTGCTGAATGAATATGTGTAACAGTTAGGACCTGCAGCAGATGTATCTCTTGACATAGTCATGCCAGGATAGTTAGGTGAATCTATATTTGTAGGTAAGCTATTCCAATAGTAGATGCTTGGTGTAGTTGTTGTACCATAGTAGTGGATTGTAATGCCACCAGCCTCTGATGGCTGAACATCAGTTGTAGCAGCGTTTACTGTAAGAACACCACAGGCAACAATCATCATTACCGAAAGAACTATTGCAATAACTCTTTTAAAGTTCTTCACTCTCACTTTCCTCCTTCTTTTATTCTCTGTTGCTTTAATAAGCCTGCAAGTAAGCTGCTTAAAGCTTTGATATCTTAAAATATTATTTCAGATATGTTGTTGTGCCACCAATTTTACCGTCAATTCCTGTATAGCCGTTTGAGCTTAGTACATATACACGGCAGTTACCCTTACCAGGAGCAGTAATGCTTAAAGTACCATTTGTAACTGTTTTCTTGTCGCCTGTTACAGCGTCGATATATGTACCGTTAGGAATATTCTTAAATGTAGCAGCATTTGTAACAGCTACACAAGCAAAGCTCTTTTCGCCAGAATCTGGGTTTGTATAACCACGCTTAAAGCACATATTGCCAGAAACGTCTTTTACTGAATACTGACCCTTCTGAAGTGCAGGAACTGCTCTTCTTATCTGGTTAAGCTTTGATAGCTGCTGTGACAGAGGGCTTTCCAGTGTTTCTTTAACTGTACCACTAGCTGTGTAAACACCAAAGTCAGTAGCGTTTACATCACCCTCCAGATATTCACCAAAGTAAGCACGACCTGTTGTGCTTAGTGGTGCGTTAGGACCAACGTCGATAACCTGACCCTTCTGGAACTCAACCTCTGAACCATAATACAAGCAAGGAATACCTCTGAATGTAAACATCAGACACATATTCTCTGCCCAGGTAGCTGTACCACCTGTGAAACGCTCTTTCTGGTTCTGGTCTGGTGCATAGTCGTGTGAATCAACATATACAACATTCCATGTTGAGTCGTTAAAGTACTTATCCTCTGCAAGAGCACCACTGAATGCACCACTTGCTGAGTCGAACTGCCAATGCATCAAGAAGTCGATAGCACCCATACCTGAAGCCTTGCTGTAGTCAGGTGTATGGTAATCGTTGCCATCAAGGAATGCATTTGTACTTGTTGGCTGGTTCTTTGATGGGTCATCATACTGTGCCCAGTGCTTCAGAGTAAGCTCCATATTATGCTGAACATTGTCTGGAGTATTCTCCCACTTCCACTGGCTTGTATAAGATGTATCTGGTTCATCCCATGTATAGAACATTGTAGACTCACTTGCGTGGTCTCTGTACCAAATTTGTGAATATCTTGTACAGATTTCACCAAACATATAGAAGCTTTCGCCACCAATAGCATTTAACTGCTTATTGAACATTGTGTTCAGTGAAAGTCTTGAAATATGTCTTACTGTATCTACACGGAATGCGTCAACGCCCATTCCAATATAGTCACCGTAAATGTTTACAAGCTTTTCTGCTACCTCTGGGTTTTCTGTGTTAAGGTCTACACAGTCACCTGCTATCTGACAGAACTTACATGTCCAGTCGTCCCAGTTAAGGCTCTGCCAATAGCCGTTATGATAGTAGTTTTTAGCGTTGTATTTACCATCTCTTGATACCATTGCGTCGTTGCCGATATCGCCTGTTGGTGAAGATGTTGAGTTGTTGCCACCAGCTGTAAGCTGCTTCATAAGATCAAGTCTTTGCTGATACTGAACTGCTGGCTTCTGAGCATAATAATCTGCTGGTGAGCTTAGTCCGTAAGAATCAAGCAGATATTGAGTAGGCACCATACTTGTTGCCAGATCTCCAAGATCCTCTATTGTGTCGTACTTCTTATCAAACAGATGACAGAAGTTCTTCTCACCGAAGTTACCTGTATGCTGCCATACAACATCCTGTACAATCTTCATACCCTTAGCGTGTGCAGCGTTGATAAGATCCTGATATGTTGCACCCTCACTCTCGTAACGAACATCTACTGTTGAGAAGTCGAAAGCGTGGTAGCCGTGGTAGTCGTAACCACTGGCATTTGAAACTACAGGAGTTATCCAGATTGCACTGAAGCCCAACGCCTTGATATAATCCAGCTTATCAATCAAGCCTTGGAAATCACCACGCCAAGCTGGGTCGCTGTCTGGGTTGTTAGCCTGAGAGTCGTCCCAGCAGTGAACATTGTTGCCACTGTCGCCATCGTAAAAACGAGTTGTGATTACAAAGTAGATTGAATCCTCACGAAGGTCTGATGTAAGTGGGTCAAGGTTGTCTGGATTTGATGAATACCATATACCACCCTTGTACCAATACTCACCTGCGTTGCCTCGTGTAAGCTCCTTTGACTGCTTACCGTTTTCGATAAACAGCATATTGATTTTTGTTACATTATCAAATGTATAAGTGTACCAGTTTGCACCCTGTGCAGAATCCTTAGTCATAGACTTACCAGGATACTGTGGCTCGCCAATGTTTTGTGGCAAGCTGTTCCAATAATAAACTGTAGGTACCTTTGCACCTTCAGTATAATAGTGAACTGTAATACCAGTTGTGCCCTGTGAAACCTCTGATGTTTCGGAGGCTGCATTTGCACAAACAGCACCAGTTGCAAGAATTATCAGAACTGATAATAAAACTGATATTACTTTGCTAAACTTTTTCATTGTTAGCGTCCTCCCTTCCTATAACCTTTCGCCATTATAGGCAAACACACAAATTAAGCGTTTAGTTTAGGTAAAGCTTCATTACTGCAAGAACATCAACAACATTCAGAGTTGAGTTACCATCCATATCAGCAGCCTTGAATGCTGTTGAGCCTGGAGTCAGAGTAAAGCCTGCTGCACCGTTAACTGCCTTCATCAGATACAGAGTATCCTGTACATTTACCTTACCGTCAACTGTTACATCACCAGGTGTATATGCTGGCTGTGTTACTGTTACTGTAACTGTCTTAGTACCTGTCAGATTCTTAGAGTCTGTTACAGTTACCTTCAGAGTATATGTACCAGCTGCTGTTGGTGTCCATGTTACAGAGTTGCTTCTTGAAGCAGATGACTGTGACTTGATAGCAGCACCGTTAGCTGTGTATGCGTATGTGAAGTTAGGTGTACCTGTGCCAGCTGCAACTGTTGTTGATAGTGTTACAGGTGTACCAGCTGTTACAGAAGTTTTTGAAGCAGTAAATGCAGATACTGAAGGTGCAATATCTGATGAACCTGTGTCAGCCTTAACAGTGAATGATCTTTCTACTGTTGCGTTATGGCTGTTCTGTACTGTTACTTTTACTGTGTAATCGCCTTTTTGTGTTGGTGTAAAGTTAAGAGTGTTGCTTTGTCTGTAATAAACTGTGTTTAATGTTGTGCCTGATGGGCTCTGTACAGCTACCTTGTAGAATAGTAGGTTTGTACCGATCTTACCACCTGCAGCACTTACATTTATAGGAACTGATGCATTTACAGGAACTGTGTTGTTTGCATAGCCTGTTGTGATACCCTTTAGGATAGGCTCTTCAGCTGTTGCATCATCCTTGATTTCGAATGTTAAGCTCTTAGAGTTCTTGTTACCCTGTGTATCGCTTACATCAACTGAAACTGTGTAGCTACCTGCAGCAGTAGGTGTCCATGTGCAAGTATTGTTGCTACCTGTGTAAATTGTTGTTGAGTTAGCCTTGAATGTGTATGTATACACACCGCTGCCACCGTTAGCTGTAGCTGTCAGAGCAATCTCTGTGCCCTTGTACTGTGGTGACTGAGCGTTAGCAGCAAGAGTCAGCTTAAGAGCATTTGTATCATACTCTGTCCATGATGAATTGCTGTTGTTGTAAAGCTTGCACTCGCCTGATTTGATAGTAAGGTCAGCACTCTGTGGACCACCACTACCACCGTTGAAGATTACACCGTTTTCGCCTGAAAGGTGTGAATCTGGAATTGTAACCTCATAGAAACCCTCTGCGTTCTTGTCAGCGTCTGTTAGTTTCTGACCAGGCCACTCAGCGTTTTTAACGCTACCACCGTTACCCCAATAATAAACATAGCATGAGCCCCAGCCAGCTGCGTTGTTAAGAACAGCTGTAGCACCGCCTGCATTACTAGGTTCTGTGTCGATTTCAGCAGCAGAAGCTACTGTACCCATACATAGCATAGAGATAACCAAAATAATTGACATCATACTAGCTAGTATACGAGCTGATTTTCTTCTAACCATAAAATTTTACCTCCTAAGATTAGTTTTAGCAACTAAAGTATTTCTCAATTTCACCTTAAATTTAGAAACACTCATAACATTACACATTAGTATTTTACCATTTTTTTTGCAAAAAAAGATATTCTTTTATTGTACAAACTTTACTAAACCTTTTTATATAAATGCACTAGTATTTTTATTTATGCTATTCAGCTGATTATTAATCTTACAAACAGAGCGTTGTTTTATACATAACTCACACCTGCAACAGCTTGATTTTGTTCAATTTACCCAACTACTATTCTCCTGTAACTTGTTTTAAAACAATTCATACCATTTATATTATGAACATCGGATAAGCTGTGCAAACGGATTTTCATCTTGCTTCACAGCCAGACCATGCAAGGCGTTGTTACCCAAAGCATACCATAAGGCTGTATAGCCTGTAGGAAATCTGATACTATAAGAAGCTTTGTATTATTTACAGAAAAGCTTACCCTGACTATTTAAAAAGCATTCTAAATAGTCAGGGTATTTTACATAAAATATTTAACTGTATTAATCACATCAGAACTTTGTAATCATTCCTATGATATATCTTTGCATTATTAAAACATCTCTTACATCTACTATGCCGTTAAAATCAACATCGGCAATCATAAGTTGTTGAGCGTTAAGTGTGTATGGATTAATTGTATGCTTCATAACCATAAGCACATCTGCTACAGTAACATCGCTATCGTTATTTACATCACCAAGCATATAGTTAACACCATAAACCTTTACATTCTGGTTTGGCATTACTGCTGGTAAATCTCTCCATATTACATTCTCACCTTCTATAACCGGTGGCTGAACCTCGTCATTCTCGTAATAGGTTTTAGTTTCTATAAGCCTGTTGTTATAGTAGAACTCTACAGTGTAGCTATTTTGTTTAAGCATATTGAAGAATGTCAGGTTGTTTGCCGGCATATATTCAGGGACCTCAGCACTCCAGCCTGTTGCTGTATATCCGTAATCAGTATCCAGATAAGGTGCGTTCAGCTTTTCGCCTTCTTTTAATACAACAAAGTAGCACAGCTCATTCTGCATATAAAACTCAGCAAGATATTTTCCGTTTTCGATATACAGTCTTGGTACATCTTCCTCGTTGAATACCCACACTGCATCGCAATTATTTGCAACGCCCTCATCATCGGTATATTCAAGAAGGTGTGTAAAATCAGCATTCAGAAAATCGTCTGCATAAATTCTTTCTATTTCTACACCCTCTACAGCTATACCCTCAAATGGGTCATGGCTGTTATAGTCAGTACCATAGCCGTAATCTATACAGTAACAGCCCCATACAGTAATCAGGCTATTCTCTGCCTTGACAATATCACCACTGAACCAGCCGGCTACAGGATTATCACCCATAAACTCTATATAGTTAGATGAATAACATCTCTGTACAACTGTGTAAGAACCATTGGAGTGAATTACACCCGAAAAACCACCAAGGTGGTTACCACTAGGAGATTTTACATAGCTGTTATCTGTATAGCAGTTTGTTATTCTTGTTTCTGCTGTTGCATTGATTGTTATTATTTCACCAACCAAGCCACCAACAAAGGAATCACCTATAATATTGTTATCTCTTGCATAGCAGCAGTACAGCTCTGAACTACCTACAAGGCTGCTGAATCTGCCTACAAGAGCACCAACATAGTTGCCCTTTGTTCCCAGATAGCTGTTCTCGATACCAATGTTACGGATTACTGCATTCTGTGCGTTACCGATAAAGCCTATATAGTTTTTGGATAAATCATATACATACAATCCATATATAGAATTTCCTTTACCGTCAAAGGTACCTCTGAAGCAATTCTGAACGCCTCCGTCGTCAACCTCTACACCGGCAGGTACCCAGATATTTTCAGGATGAGTAAGGTCACCTGTAATGTCACTTTGTCCCCATGTTTCATAGTCTGTAATATCATTATAATAGATACTATTTGCAAGCACATAATGTGCTGAAGCATACTTGGCATTTTCGTTGTTGATTACATAAGAGAAGTAATCAAGCTGCTCTGGTGTAGAGATTACATAAGGGTCATTCTCTGTACCGTTACCAGCTTCAAAGCGAGTAGCCCTGTACTTTGCTTTTACAACCATATTATTTGTTACATTTGTGTAGTCGCTGTGATTCCAGTGCGTAAACTCATAGCCAGCATAAACAGGTGCTGACGGAGGTGTTGCCTTACCGGCAAGCTCTACCTTCTGCTGTGAAATAACCTTATTATCTTTGTCTACAAAGGTAACTGTGTAGATTTTTTCATTAATCTTTTCGTAATTAGCAGTAATTGTTGTGTTATCTATAATGTTATTTCCGTTACTGCTCCAGCCTGTAAACATATAGCCTGAGCGTTTTGGTGCAGAAGGTGGTACAGCGTCTGCATACTTAACTACCTTCTGTGTAGAAAGAATTGTGCCGTCATAATCCTTATATGTAACTGTATATGTTATAGGCTTTTCGTTTTCTGGCTGTAGAATGTTGAAGAAAACAACCTTTTCGCCAGTATACTCACCTATACCTGTTATTCTTATGCTTGCTCTGCCTACCTTGTCGTTGTTACTGCTATATGCTACATAGTCAATGTTTTTTCTCAGCTTCTTACCCTTATATGTAACAGTAAAGGCTGGCAGCTCTACTTCTCCCTTATAGACGATATCATCTATTTTTGTAACCTCAGCAGAGCTTATTTCTTTTGCAGGTGTATCCATTCTGTAACGGACAATATTACTTTCTTCGCTCTGGTGATTCAAAGCCTCTGTTTTTATACTGCTGTCAACATCAAAGATAACATCTGCTGTACTGTCTGAATATACTACCTTATAGTAATATATCTGATTATCATTTACCTTTCTGTCTGTAAACTCATACTCCCTTACATAAGTCCAGAGCATCTTCCAGTCTGAGCTACCCTCATCTCTGCGATATATAGTATAGAAGCCTTCGTTTACATCGCCACCTGTCCAGCTTAAAACTGGCTGGTTATTATTATTCCTTGTAACAGAAAGCACTGGTGCTTCAATTATTGGTGGTGTAGTTAAAGCAACTATATTACTATATTTACTGCAGTTACGGTATAATCCTGCAGTCAGACCAGTTTCATAATACTTATATCTAACCAGATATTTAGTTTCTGGCTTTAATTTTACTTCATAAAGAGTGTAATCAGTGTATTCATCTCTGCTGCCGATAAGAGTAGAATCCTCAAACCATGATTTACCATTGTCATTTGAAACATATACTCTGTTCAAAATACGCTCATCATCAAGAAGCATTGAGATGCTAATCATGTTATTATCATATTTTATACCATTAATATGTGGCTCGCCACAGTTTTCTATAACAGGGTCATCTACCGAGTATTTAAAGCTGAATTCGCTTTGAAAGCCGTAATACTTAACACCCTTATAGGTATTAAACAGCTTAAGAACATATTTATAGTTTGCACCCTCTTCAAGCTCACCCTTGTTGTCGTAGTAGTAGTTATCTTTTCTGTTTTCGCCAAAGGTTTTAAGCAATACAGACTCGTTGGTATCTGTATTCACCCTGTAAAGCTCAGAGGATACTATAGCACCCCAATGTACAAATAAACCAGTGCCATAGCCTTCTTCTGCTATAATCTCTGCATTCAGATATGGCTCCTGACCAGTATATACATACGCTATTCTGTCACTGAATTCACTGTCAGACACACTGTTATCAGACGCAACTGCCTTAACCTTCAAGAAATAAACTGTACTTGCTGGTATTGCATATAAATCAAACATATCAATAGAATAGGTTGTATTATAAGTAGAGCCTATATATGTATAGCCTGTGTCTTCTTCCTCGCTGGCATAAATCTGATAGTAGTCAGCATTTTCAACCTTGTCCCATTTTATGGTTGCACCTGTTGAGTCACCTGTCTGTACTGTATCTGCTGTTGGCTTTTGCAGCTTTGTATTACCAGCATCTTTAACTGTAACCTCGCAACGGGTTATTATATTATTTACTGTACAGGCTACAATAGAAGTAGTACCAGAAGATTTTGCTGTGATAACACCATTGGTGTTTATTGTTGCAATACCCTCGTTTTCACTGTGGTAGGTTACAGTCTGTACAGCGTTTTGTGGTGTAACTGTGCCACTCAGCTTAGCTGTAGAGCCCTTTGCAAGCTCTATTTTACTGTTAGAAAGCTTAATAGCAACAGGAGTTGCTACACTCTGGTATCCGATAGCCTTTTTAACAGCTTCATAGGCATTTACTCTGCCATAGCCAAAGTCATCATCATAGCCACCACCGTTTATATCATCTGCTGTGCTATAGATGATATCCTTAACCTCTTCAACTGTAAGCTTAGGATTAACCGAAAGCACCATACCTGCTACAGCAGCAACAACAGGAGAAGCCATTGATGTACCCTGAAATCTTTCGTAAGCATTATCAGGGATTGTACTGTACACAGGAGCACCTGGTGCAGAAATTTTATTTTTTGTTGAGCCATAGTTTGAGAAGTCGGCTCTTGCGTTACCTGTTTCATCAAGTGCTATAACACTGATAGCACCCTCACAGTCAGATGGATAATGAGGGTCGGTTGAGCCGTCGTTACCAGCAGCACATACAACCACACAGCCACTGTTTACAGCCAGTGTAACAGCAGTCTGGAATATATTCTTATAGTCACCTCTGCCACCTAATGACATATTGATAACTCTTGCACCGTTTTCTACTGCATACTTTACAGCCCTATATACGCTCATTGTGCTGAAAATTCCGGCATAACCCACATCACAGCCTATTCCTATCAGGTCAATGGCACTGTTATCAAAAGCAGAGCCTACACCAGCTATACCAACACCATTGTTAGCCTCTGCAGCAATAATACCACTTACATGAGTACCGTGTGCGTCGCTGTCGTTTTTAAGTGGGCAAACTATACCGTCTGCTGAAATACGCACAGATAAATCCTTATTGATTACATTTTTTATATCCTCATGCTCTATATCAGCACCAGTATCAATTACAGCTACTTTAACCTTTTCGTGGTCAGTTTTTGCAAGCAGCTTCCATGCATCAACTGACTTTATAAGCTCAAGATGATACAGATTTTCAAAACCAGTATCATCAATATAATCACCAACGCTGTATTCGTTTGTATATACCTGATCCTTTTCGATAAACTCTATATTTTCGTTAGCCTCAAGCTTTGCTATAGCGTTGTCAACTGTATCCTCAAGTGATATCGAAATTTTCACAAGCTTTCTGTCGTCTGTATAAGGCAAAACCTGCTCAACACTCATTCGCTCATCGTTGATTATATCAGGAATTTCCTCATCCTTAAGACCAGCCTTTGTTACAGCCAGAACCTCACCAGGCATATAGCCAAGCTCTATCGGCTCTGTTTTTCGTTCATTTTCTGCATTGATGTAATTTTCAAAAATCACATCGCCTCTTGAGTCTACAACGCTGTCAAGCTTACTGGCGTTTTCTGAAGCACCACTGCTGTAGTAGTTATCAAGCACTGTACGCAAGGCTTCTTCATATGTAGCCTTATCCTTGATATCGTTGATAAGCACACCTGCCTTAGCTGGCTGTGCTGCGTTTTTTTCTACACGGCTTACTGTACTTTCGTTTATGGTTACAACAGCCTCTGATTTCTCAGGTGCCTTTGGCTTACTGTTTACAACAGTATCACCAACAGCCATAACGCTTGCAGATGTAGCTGTAGAAAAAATCATAGCAACCGACATAGCCGTTGCTATCACCTTTCTTCGCAAGTTCATAAAATCTCTCTCCTCAAATAAATTTCCAACGATTACTATAATACCAACACCTGTTAAAATAAGAATATTCTGTTATACCTCTGTTACACAATTTAAACAGATATCGCCACAAGCAACCTGTTTGATTATACTTCATTGAAATCCTCTTTTCAATATCGCAACTTTTATTTATCCTTATTGCATATTAATGCAGTAAAATTATATTAATATCCAACAAAAAAGCAACGCACACACTAAGCTATATAAGCCTTAGTATGTGCGTTTAGTATTACCACTTATCAAAAACTCTTGTTTTGTTTATTGTAACTATGTATTTTTGTGATTCGTGCCATTTACTGGAGCAAAGGTTTGTTGCATAGAAGAACATTACTCTGTGTGCAACAGCATTCTGATTCTGGTCGAAAATAAAGTTTACAGCATCAATTGCGTCCTGACCATACTCTTCCTTCCAGCCGTCATATTTAAATGTTGTCTGAACCTCTTTTATAGATTTGCAGTTATATGCAAGAAAAGTATCTCTTAAGCATTGAGCTACCACAGCACAGGCCTTAAAGCCCTCTCCTCCTGCTTCACCCTGAACAATCTGGCAAGCAAGCTTTCTGTCCTCGTCAGATAGTAACACCTGCTTTGTTGCGTATGTATAATCAGGGTTATCAATAGCTATCAGGTAACCTGCGTTATATTGTGCGTCATATTTATCCTGCAGCTCCTGTGACCACTCTGTTGGTGGCTCGGTTGGTGGCTGAGCTACTGAGTAATTCAGATTCTGAGTTGTAAAAGCGTAAACATCCTCCGGAATAACCTCTACAATTGTCATAGCAGCGTATGGTGTTGGCTCTTCTGTTGGAGCCTCGGTTGGTGCTTCTGTTGGTGCTTCGGTTACTTCCTCTGTAGGAGCCTCGGTTGACTTTTCTTTCTTTATAGCTTTTTTAGTTGTTTTTTTAACAGCCTTTTCAGTTGATTTCTCTGTTGCTTCTTCTATGGTATATTTTGCAGCTCTTTTAGGAGTTACTTCGTAGGCACCTGTTAAGCCAGATTCATCTATAACTCCATCCTGCATTATTCCACCCTGACAAAACATTGAAATTGCCAAAGAAATAGACATGGCTACTGCCAGTTTTGCTATTTTTTTACCACTCTGCATTTTTCAGTTCCTCTTATCTCTCAAATATAAATAACACACAAATCTTCCATTTTATTTAAAAAATTATACAACATTTTAATATTGATTGCAAACAAATTACAAGATTTCATATTATATTACAAAAAACTACAAATTCACCTGCACTCAATTATGTAATTTTATCAAGCTCTATTCTATTTTCGCCATAAGCTATTTCAATTTTGTCACCATATAATATATAGCCAAAGCTATAGGTCTGCTTTAAATTATCATCAGATATTTTAATCGTTTCAGAATCTACCAAAGCTGTGCCTGTAATGGTGTAGTCAAAATCTGTGGTGATTATTTTCAGACTGGCTGTATTCTCATCAAAGGAAAGGCTCATTCTTTTGCCGTATTTGTCAGATTTTTCCCATCTGTAATCCATAAGCTCATTTTCAGGCGATGTAATCTGCTGTGTGGTACAGCCACAAAGAAAGACAGCAAAGCATACAAGCAACAGCATAAATGAAACTAATTTTTTCAAAACCATAAAAAACACCTCATATATCTATATTGAGAATATTTTACTTATATGTTAACAAAAATATTACAAACTGATTGATTATTATAAGGCAAATCGCTTTACTAAAATTTTGTTTTATGTTATAATTAACTTCAACCTTTTGTGAATTAACACAATTTTTCAATTTTGAACTAAACAGCGTATAATTTTTGTTTAGTTTCAACAAGTACGAGAATATTTTTGAATGGAGGAAATTATTATGGCTAAAAACGAATTTATGACTTATAAAAACAAGCCACTTGTAAGATGTGGTGATGTTCTTTTTTATGGTAGTATGAGTGACCCATATGTAGTACGCATTAAGGTAAAATCTTATAAAAAGGTAGGCGACTTAGATATTGCCGATAAGGTTTCTATTCAGCTGATAAGCACTGACCCACAGCTAAGCCCACGCAAGCAGATAATTAAATCAAGCGAGAAAACTGGTTTATACAGTGCAATGGATTTTGCTGATGTATGGCTGAAAAGAGCTTTAAAGCCACAGGCTCAGTAATTAAGTGAATATTAATTGATTTTTAAACATCTTCTGACTCGAAAGGTCAGGAGATGTTTTTTTGTTAAATGTAGTTTGTGGTGTGAGCTAACGCTCACACAGTGGCGAGATAGCGTGAAAGTTTTGATTAAACTTTTTCAAAAGTTTATGGGGTAATGTAACCAATTTGCAAAGCAAATTGATTGCTCTGAGTGAAACCCCTTGCAGGTTTTAAGGACGGAGTCCTTAACCCATAGTTTTCCCTAAAAATGCCATTGAAAATGGCATTTTTAATAATTCCGAGAAGTTAAGGGCGTTGCCCTTAAAAC
>JAXJDU010000269.1:0-4332 GCA_036301785.1 Acutalibacteraceae bacterium
ATATGCGTCCCTAATAAAAAACTTTAAATCAATACAAACTAACTGTAAATATTAAAATTTTATCTTCGTGCTATAAAGCCATACAGAGTGCAACTCTGACCGATAAACTTCAATTTATCTATATATTACTTAACTTCTGCAAGCTCGTCTTTTTGCAGCTTGTTTATAGCAACCATAACCTTTGCGTATTCTTCACCAAGCTCAGGTAAAAACGAAACTGCCTTTTTTATATTGTTATTTCTTAAAGCTCTGGTTATCTGCTGTGATTTCATATACAGTGGGGTCAGGCTTAAATTCTGAGAAAGAACCTTTAGCGTATATGCATGTATAAAAGCTCTGGCTGTATTATTTGCATTAATTTCAAGACATAGATTTGTAAAGGTTTTATCCTTTGAAAATATATTGAGATATTTCCTTATTCGTTCTTCGCTGGAAACACGAGAACAAATTTCACTAAAATCCCCGTCAACCTCTTCATAAAATCCTTCAATTGTCATTTATAACACCATCCTTAAAACACTTTTAATTATATCAACCCTGAATTATAACAATCCTTAATTACAACAACTTCAAAATGATAGCACAATCATAAGATTCATGTCAATATATCATGGTAAAATTTACCAATATTTTAAGTGAACATATTATAACCTTAAGGTCGAAAGTGAATTTATTATATTACAAAGCACTTATAAAAATGGTCGAATTATAATACAAAAATAAAAAGGTGTACCACTTACTGTACACCTTTTAAAAAATATTATGCCATAAGAATCAATAATTCAGCAGTAGCTGTAATAACACCTGATGCAAAAATATAATCAGTTGCAGCTAAAGAAATATACGAGCCATTGTAGTCTGGGTCTGCATTTGTAAACTTCTGAAACAGGAAAACTCCGACAACACTGGCAGCAGCAGTGAACAATATAGTTTTAAAATGGCTGATTACTAACGGTAATAAAACTAACGCTGCAACAGCTGGTACAACAGCAACTATGTAGCGTACAGTTTTTGAAAATCTTTTAGATATCGCCAGCCATACAATAGACCCTATAATAATAATCCACAGTACAAAATCTCTGTAGTCTAAATTAACATCGCTAAGGCTTCTGTGTGTACCACTGCGATATCTGTAGTATCTTCTGTTGTACACTAAACCGTTCATAAGTATATTATTATATAGTGAACTGCAATAAAACCTACACATTAACTGCTGATATAAATTCATCATTATTTCTACACCTCAAAAATAAACTATGGTAGTTATTATATTATGAATAAACCATTAAAACAACAGTTAAAAATGCAAAAAGCACACCTCTATTTTGCAGAAATGTGCTTGTTTGTATATATTATCTGGTTTATTTCAGCTCAAATTTACTTTTTGGCATTTTGCAGACAGGACAGGTCCAGTCGTCTGGAAGCTCTTCAAAAGGAGTTTCTTCGTCGTAGACATATCCACAAATACTGCATACATATTTTTTCTCAGCTGTAGAAGCCTCTTCTATATAGGTTGGTGCCTTTGGTGGTGCAGAGCCCTTTATTACCTTGTGGTAGTAATCATAGGTCATTGGCTCACCGTCTGTTTCTTCACTTGTTGCTACAACCTCTGCAAAATATACTGTGTGTGTATGCACAGCTACCTTATTTATCACCTTACAGATAAGATAACCACATCTGCCCTGTGTAATTACCGGAAGATTATCTACAACTGTATGTGGTACATCTGCAAGCTTGTCCTTATCAAAACCACTTGCAAAGCCAAGAGCAGTAAATACCGACCTTGGTGTATCTGTATTTAACACAGTAACAGCAAATTCGCCTGTTTTTTCAATTTGCTGTGCAGTATAGCATGTATTATTTACACTAACTGCAATAACAGCAGGCTTTGAGCTTATCTGAAAAACTGTGTTTACAATACAAGCCGATAGCTTTTCCTCTGATTTTACGCCTATAGCGTACATTCCGTATGATAGCTTTCTAAAGATAGAATTATTCATAACAGCACCTCTTTTTAGATATTTATTTGATATTTATATAAATAAAATTTATTGATAAGCTTAGTTATTTATGTTAAAATTATTACTATAAATCATTTATGGAGAATTAATATGAAGATACATGAATCTGCTGAAAATTACCTGGAAGCAATACTTATTATAAAAGAGCGTAACGGCGAGGTACGCTCGGTGGATGTAGTAAACGAGCTTGGATTTTCTAAGCCAAGTGTAAGCGTCGCAATGAAAAACCTTAGAGAAAATGGTTATATCACAATGGATACAAGAGGCTTTATTGAGCTGACAGAAAAGGGTTTGGAAATTGCAGAAACAATGTATGAGCGTCACAAGGTTTTTACACAATGGCTTTTAAAGCTGGGTGTAAGTGAAAAAACAGCCAAGGAGGACGCTTGCAGACTTGAACACGCTATAAGTGCAGAAACCTTTGAAGCTGTAAAAAAGCATATTTCAGAAACCTGATAAATCTAAGCTTACTATATAATACCATTTTATATAAAATATTTGTTAACATTTTTTTAATTTTGTGCTTACTGTTTATTTTGTAGGAGGTTGTTATGAATTTTTCCTCGGTTTATCATATTGCTGCTGATAATTTCTGCTTTGCGTTGAATGAAGATGAGCTTGTTATAAGAATACAGACCGGTTACGATGTTGATAAGGTAGAGCTTGTTTATGGCGACCCTTTTAAAAACGGAATTTTCGGAAGTAAGGATAGCTGGGGTGGTGACCTTACAGAGCTTACAAATAAAAAGTACTTACAGAATCATATTATATGGCAAACAACTGTAAAACCTGAATTTAAAAGGTGCAGATATTATTTTATTCTGCACAGCAATGACGAGGTATACTATTTTACCGAGGACGGATTCAGAAGCAAAAGCGAATTTAAAAGCTATAAAGGCAGACGACAGGATTTTTTCTTCCCTTGGATGAACCCTGCTGATATTATCAGACCTGCAAAATGGGTAAATGATACTGTGTGGTATCAGATTTTCCCGGACAGATTCTGCAACAGTGGCACAAAACGCTACAGAAGCTATGACAAGTGGGCTTCTCCCAAAAAGAAAATGGGATTTCTTGACCGTTATGGTGGAGACTTAAAGGGTATAACAAGCAGGCTGGATTATCTGAAGGATTTAGGTATAAACGGTATTTACTTTACGCCTCTTAACAAAAGTAACTCTAACCATAAATATAACACATCTGATTACACCGTAATTGACCCTGATTTTGGCACAGATGAGGATTTAATCACACTTGTTAAAGAGGCTCATAGCAGAGGTATTAAAGTAATGCTTGACGGTGTATTTAACCATAGTGGAGATGACTTTGCACCGTGGCTTGATGTTCTTGAAAATGGTAAGAGTTCAAAATACTTTAATTGGTTTATGA
Source organism: Acutalibacteraceae bacterium (assembly GCA_036301785.1). Classification (GTDB taxonomy): domain Bacteria; phylum Bacillota; class Clostridia; order Oscillospirales; family Acutalibacteraceae; genus CAG-964. The sequence goes on from JAXJDU010000269.1 coordinate 3,411, forward strand.
TAAACGAAGTGCCGAAAAAGGTAGGAATATCCACACAAAATGCAAGAAAAGGTAAATACTACACCTTTGGCTTTTTTGATAGCATGCCTAAGCTTAACACTAACAATCAGGAGGTTACTGATTATTTTATAAATATTTGCAGTAACTGGGTTAACAAATATGATATTGATGCAATACGGTTAGATGTAGCCAACGAGATGTCACACAGCTTTAACAAGCAATTAAGACAAGCTATGCTGAATTTAAAGTCTGATTTTTACATTTGTGGAGAAATATGGCACAACTCTATGCCATGGCTTCGTGGTGATGAGTACGACGCAGTAATGAACTACACACTGCAAGAAAGCATAGACAGTTTCTGGACAAATAGAGAAACCTCTGCACTTGAGTTTGAACATCAGGTTAACCGTTGCTTAACTTTATACCCTGAGCAAACAACAAATGTAATGTTTAACCTGCTTGATTCGCACGATACTATGCGACTGATTACACGAAGCAACGAAAATATAGATGTATTTTATCAGAAGCTTGCTGTGCTTTTTACTTTAAATGGAACTACCTGTATATATTACGGCACTGAAATTGCACTTTCGGGTGGGTATGACCCTGATTGCAGACGCTGTATGCCGTGGGATTATATTGATAAAGGGAAATATAACGATAAAATTGAAAATGTAAAAAAGCTTATTGCTATGCGTAAGCTATATACGGAGCTAAGGAATGGTGAGATAAGATTTCAACATTCTGACAGCAGAGTTATATCTTACGAAAAATACAGCAGTAAAAACACCATAAGAGTTATTGTAAATTGTACTGACAATGATTTTGTAATCGACTTTGATTATAAGCAAGCTTTGTTCAGTAACGGTTTGGTCAGCAACACATTGAGAAAAGACGGTGTTGCAATACTTCTGGTTTAATA
>JAXJDU010000270.1:0-5758 GCA_036301785.1 Acutalibacteraceae bacterium
TGGGGTCGAGGGGTAACACCCCTCGTGGGATTTTAAAGGGCAAAGCCCTTTAACTCATAGTTTTTCCTAAAAATGCCTTGAAAAGGCATTTTTAAATATTCTTGAGGCGTTAAGGACTCCGTCCTTAAAACCTGCAAGGGGTTTCACCCCTGGACCCCATAACCTTTTGAAAAAGTTTAATCAAAACTTGTAAGTTTGGGTTTGTGCGTAACTCCCCCACAAACTACAATTTATCTTTCAACACCAAATCAAAGACTAATATTTAAAAATAACCAGTAGGGGTATTCCCTACCGGTTATTTTCAGCTTTAAATTACTGTATATACTGTAATTTAAATTAAATCCATTTTCAATATCAGCAGAGCTGTAATTATACAACTGTTTCTACAGTATCTTCAAATGCTTTTGCAGCCACATCGGCATTTTCTGATATCACCAGAAAAACATAGCCGTTTGTTGTTGCTGTAACATAATTTTTTATATATTCGCTTTCTTTAGGGCTGTCCTGAAAACCCTTTACCTTTACGGCTATATGGTCAGAAATAGCAGCTCGTATTTCTTTATCATTATCAGGGTTAGCTAATTTAAAGCAAGCGATTTCCATAGCAGAGGAGCTGTCATCAGAAATATAGACAGATGCCTGTGTAACACTATCCTCGGGTATATCTATATGAGAAGATATATCGCCACTGTTCAGCTCACTTATGCCTGTGTAGCCCATTTTGTCTATTACCTGCTTATTTACCTCTGCAGCAGACATATCTGGTGTGTTTACAGTTGATGACGGGTCAGAGAAGCTCTGGCTTGCGTTTATTTTTGTAACAGCGTACACACAACCAATTATTGCAACAACTGCAATAAGTAAAATTAATACTAAAGTAATTAATTTTTTGGTAACATCAGACATAATACACCTCTTTTCTCGCTTTATTAATAATGCGATTATTTATTATACGATTATATTGTCTTGTTGTCAATTTCTTCCTTAGCCTTTGCAAGGAACTCCTCTACTGTAGAAGCACCTAAATCGCCAAGCTTTCTTGAACGAACAGAAATTGTGTTGTTCTCGATATCCTTATCGCCCATAAGAATCATGTAAGGAACCTTCTCCAGCTGTGCCTCTCTTATCTTATAGCCGATCTTCTCGCTTCTTGTGTCGATTTCGCAACGAATACCAGCAGCATCAAGCTTAGCCTTAACATCCTTAAGAGCATCAATATGACGGTCTGCGATTGGCAGCAGCTTAACCTGTACAGGAGCAAGCCACATTGGGAACGCACCAGCGTATTTTTCGATAAGCAGTGCAAGTGTTCTTTCGTAGCAACCGATAGATGTTCTGTGGATAATATATGGATTCTTCTTTACACCGTCCTTATCAACATACTCCATACCGAATTTTTCTGAAAGAAGCTGGTCGATCTGGATTGTGATAAGTGTATCCTCTTTACCGTATACATTTCTGATCTGAATATCAAGCTTTGGACCATAGAAAGCAGCCTCGCCAACACCGATTGCGTAAGGGATTTCAGGATTATCAAGAATTTTCTTCATGATACTCTGTGCCTCATCCCACTGCTCTGGTGTACCGATATACTTCTCCTTATCCTGTGGATCCCACTGTGAGAATCTGTAAGAAACATCTTCATACAGACCAAGAGTTTTAAGCATATAGATAGCAAGCTCCAGACAGCCCTTGAACTCGTCTTCAAGCTGCTCTGGTGTACACATCAGGTGACCCTCAGAAATTGTAAACTGTCTTACACGAATCAAACCGTGCATTTCGCCACTTGCCTCATTACGGAACAGTGTAGAAGTTTCGTTATATCTCAGTGGTAAATCTCTGTATGAACGGCCACGGTTTAAATATGCCTGATACTGGAATGGGCAAGTCATAGGACGCAAAGCGAATACCTCTTTGTCCTTTTCTTCATCGCCAAGTACAAACATACCGTCCTGATAGTGGTCCCAGTGACCAGAAATTTTATATAGATCGCTTTTAGCCATAAAAGGTGTTTTTGTTAACTGCCAGCCTCTCTTCTGCTCCTCATCCTCTACGAATCTCTGTAGCAGCTGAATTACTCTTGCACCCTTTGGCAGCATGATTGGTAAGCCCTGACCGATAACATCAGATGTTGTAAACAGCTCCAGCTCTCTGCCAAGCTTATTATGGTCACGGGCAATTGCCTCTTCTCTCTGCTTTAAATACTCGTCAAGCTGAGAAGCCTTTGGGAATGCTGTACCATAAACTCTGCAAAGCTGCTGGTTGTTGCTGTCACCACGCCAGTAAGCACCTGTGCAGTTAAGCAGCTTTACAGCCTTAACATTGCTTACAGACATAAGGTGTGGACCAGCACAAAGGTCTGTAAAATCTCCCTGCTTATAAAAGCTGATTGCTTCACCCTTGTCAGCGTGCTCCTTTGCAAGCTCTACCTTATAAGGCTCCTGCATATCCTCAAGCATTTTTATAGCCTCCTCTGGTGGAAGCTCAAACTTCTCAAGTGGCATACCACTTTTTACAATCGCCTTAATCTCTTTTTCTATATTCTCTAAATCCTCTGCAGTAAATGGCTTTTCAACCTGAAAATCGTAGTAGAAGCCGTTATCGATTGCAGGACCGATAGCGATTTTTGCATTTGGATATAGTCTTTTTACAGCCAGAGCCAGTATATGAGATGCTGTGTGCCAGAATGTTTTTTTACCCTCGGCTGAGTCAAATGATAAAATCTCTACAGTACAGCTGCTGTCTGCTTCAAGCTCTGTTCTGAGGTCTTTTACCTCACCGTTAACCTTGGCAACGCAGGCATTCTTGAATATGCCACCACCAAGTGATTTTGCTACATCAGCTACTGTTGTGCCGTTTTCAAACTCCTTAACAACACCATTTTTAAGTTCAACACTTATCATATCATTTCTTCCTTTCTTTTAAAAAATAAAAAACCCCATCCCAAATGGGACGAGGCATAATACCCGTGGTTCCACCCAAATTCAGTATGAATAATCATACCCTTTGTACATATAACGGTGTTCACCGTCACACCTTATTTCGGTGTGAAGCTCCAAGGTGGTAATTTATAAACTGTTAATACATCTGTTTCAGCAATATCAGACGCTCTCTGTAAATAACCTGGTATATAAATCGTGTCCTTTTCTACGCTTTTGCTTTTATTGTTATAAATAGTAACACAAAGCTACAAATTAGTCAAGTTACAAAATTTTATGAGTTTGTTACTTTTTGGCTATAATTTGTTAATAGTGAAATTCCTTTTGTTTAAATAAAACAAAAGCACATTCTTATTTTATGCAGAATGTGCTTTTATCATTGATATTTAATTTTGATTACTCCATACCGATTTCATCAATTATTCTGTCGATATTCGCCATACTTTGCGATAGCTCATCGTCCTCAGCAAACTCTGTTGCAGTGTGTCTGCCAAAATATTCTTCTGAGCGTGGATTGTACTTTTCTGGATTTTCAGCTTCCTTTTTCATTGCGTCTATTACATTGTCTACACCGTCAAGGTCTTTGCTTACAGTTTCTTCTACATCAGAAATTGCTGTACGGTCATTTTCCTTTTTGGTTGTTTCTTCTTCAACCTCATTCTTGGTTCTTACTGTTGGCAATTCCTCATAGTCCTCAGCTTCAGCAGCAGGCTCATCGGTTTTCTCTTTAGCATAGCGTGTAAATTCAATCATCATAAACAGTACATAAAAAGCAAGAGCTGTATAAATTATTGTATCCACAGAACTCATTACATCGTATGTACCTGTTGTACGCAGCTGATCGATTGCATTTGCTATAGCATATACAACAGTTACTATAAATGCTGGCATACCATATACTATAGTACCCTTGATTGAGTTTTTGCAGTCAACACCCTGATAAGCCATTGACAGATTAAACAGAGCCATTGTCATAAATGCCATAAAGAACAGGTTTGTCATATCAAATGCATTTACAGATTGCTTTGTATACTCTACAAATGTAAATACCAGCTTAACACAGCACCATATAGGAGCAAAGGCTGAAAACACAGCAAGCTTTTTAGCTATATTCTTACCTGAGCATGATGAAAGTCCCATTATAAGAATAACTACACCACCACATAGTGAGAAAAACACATCCAATGGTTGTGATGCCTTTTCAAAACCAGCTGATAATATCTGTGCTGCTCTCATGCCTGAATCAAAGATAAGCAACGCAGAGGCTATAACAGCAAATAAACCAGCAAAGAAGTTAGGCTTTATTTTATAGAGTGGTGATGTTTTTTTATCTATAAGTGACAAGAACAAAAGCACCACAAATAAAATTCCCACCAGACCAGCATAAACAAGCCATATCATATCACTGCTCAAAAATCTGGTATCGATTCCACTGTCAACAAAAAGCTTCTGATATATTCTTAAGAATATAGAAAGTATAGCAACAGGGATAAATGGTATCCACGAAAATTTTATTTTCATACTAACACCTCTTAAAATATTTAATTGTAAATTTACTTATATATAAATCATAATAGCCTGAAAAGCTTAATAAATATTTATATATGGTAATTATTCGTACATTTAATTTTATTCCAATAATCAGAAGTTGTCAATAGATAAATTCTTATATTTACATTGTGCTAAGAAAAGGAATGATAATTTTATGAAAACTGCTATTTTAAATATTATTTTTGTTGCATTATTAATAGCCTGTGTGCCGTTTGTAGCTGTGCTGATTAATAAGGATATTCCAGACGAACCACATAAAAATACACCTGTATATTCAACACAGACAAGTAGTAAAGAAAACAGCACAAGCAACAGCGTTATCAACTCTGCTGAATCCACTGCTAAAAAAGCAAAGCCGAATAAAAAAACTGACAATAGCAGCTTCAGAATATACGACAAAGCTACAGATAAAATTATTGAGGTAAGCGACTTTGATTTCATCTGTGGTGCACTTGCTACCGAGCTTGATACAGACACTCCCACCGAAGCCATAAAGGCACAGGCTGTTGCTGTACATACATACTACTCTTACTTAAGAGAAAACGCACGGGCAAGCAAAAAAAGCTATGATTTTGAGTGTAACAGTAAAATATGGCAGACCTATGTTTCAAAAGACGAGCTTAAAGAAAAATGGGGAGAAACCTATGATGAAAGCTATACAATTATAAGCGATGCCGTAAAAGATGTAAGCGATATATTTGTTTTATATAACAATAAGCTGTGTATGACCAGATATTTTGAAATTTCCAGTGGAAACACGACTTCCTACAGTGAAGTTTACAGCAAAGATATACCTTATCTTGTGGGTGTACCATCTGCGTTTGATACTGTTGCAAACAATTATAAAACTAAGGTAGAGCTTACAAAAGATGATTTTGACAAGGCTTTTAAGAGTAAATTCTCTGACTATAAGCCTGTAAAAAGCACAGAAAACAATATTACAGATATAAAGAAAAACGACTACAACGCTGTACTTGAGCTTACCGTTGGAAACAAAACAATAACAGGTAAACAGCTTATGGAAGCTCTGAAGCTCAGAAGCTTTACCTTTGATGTAAGCTGTAGCGAGAATAAATATATTTTTACTGTATATGGCTATGGTGAAAATATCGGTATGAGTCAGTATGGTGCATACTGTATGGCAAAGCAAGGCAGTAGCTACAGCGAAATTCTGGCGTATTACTACCCGGATACTTCACTGTCGGATATAAGCAAGGAATAAAATATCTGTAAATCGGAATTTGTCGAGGAGCTACGCACAAACCAAA
>JAXJDU010000271.1:0-7132 GCA_036301785.1 Acutalibacteraceae bacterium
CAAGCTGTCGCTTGTCAAGGAGAAGGACGAAGTGCTGAGTAAATTATGCCGACAAGTTGTCTAGTGTTTAATTAGGTATTAGTATAAATACAACACACTAAGAAAATCAGCATAAGAAAAAGAGGACAGTACCGACTGCCCTCTTTTGATTTTCTTATTAATTTAATTATAGTCTTGAAGACCTTTTTATACGATAATGTCTGTATAAAAGATATAAAATCATAGAAACTATTGCATAAAATATCGAGAAATAAATTAACATCATAGTAAAATTATTACCAACAGCTATAAACAGCTGGTAGGTTGCTCGTGATGAAATATTAAACTGCTCTACTACACCCGATACCTTTAACGCAATAGCCGGTGCTAATGTAGCAAGAAATACGGTTATCGTTGAACAGCAAAGATATTTACACGCTCTGTGCTTCCATCTTGCAATACCAAACATAGCTATAGATAAAAGTATAATCAATACACCCACTACAATCATAGCTATTGGCAGCATATTTTTTATTCCTAAAAAATAACCTGCAATTGTTCTGAACAAAGGCAGCTCAAGTGATGCTCTGTAAATTTTAGCTGCACTGCTTACAAGATATTCTCTGCTACCCTTATCAACAGTGGCTGGATCGATTTTATTCTTGATAACATAGTTATCTAAAGACTTGTTAAAAATCTCTCTGAAATCACTGTCATTAACAACACTACCTGTACCTGCATAGAAATTCTCTAAATACTCAACAGTATCACTGTATATAAGTGAATAGTCAAGCAGTCCTTCAAAAAAACTTTCGTTTAAACCACTGGCATAGCCCAGGTCTTTTAAATCTCGTGTAATTTCACTATTTTTCTCTTCTATATAGCAGGATTCATTTATAGAGTTTATAAGTGCACTTTCATTAAAAAGCACTGCCTGCATAACCAGCATAAAAGAAAGAATAAAAAGCAAAAAGGCTAATAAAAATGATACAAGTATACTGGTAGCCTTTCTCAGCCTGGAGGTTTTTCTTTTAGCCATTACATTACCTCCTTGCCATTATCAGTAATTATCGGACCCGATACAAACTTTGCATAAACAAAATACCTTTGATTTGTAAGACCTAACTCATCAAAAGGATAACAGGTATACATAATTAAATTTTCTTCATCTGCTGTTAAATCGAAAGCTGAACGGTCATCGTTCTTTTTTACGGCAGTGTTTGTAATTTCATAGGTATAATTGCCATAGCTTGTTTTTATTTTTACAAGCTGACCCTCTTTTGCATTTTTCAAGCCATTAAACACTGTACTGTTATGACCAGCAACCAGTATAGTTCCACCATAGCCTGGTATAAAGCTGCCATAATAGGTGCCAACGCCATTTCGTAGTGAAATATCGCCATCACCCATAAACATCTTAGTGCTAATGGAGCATTCCTCTATTATAAGCTCTGCAAAATGCTCACCATACTTTGGGTATTGTATGTCCTTAATATCAATATATTCATTTGTGTCTTTAGTTTCAGAATTAGATGTTGGTTCTTCAGGTATCGGCACAAAAATGCTATTGTATTCACTTGAGTAGTTCTTTTCTGATTTTGAAAAAAGCAATCCTGTTGCATTTAATACAGTTGACAGAAAAGGTGAAACTGCTACATACAATATCAGATAAATTGATATAAAAAAGATAATGGGAAGAATTATAAAACTCTTCCCATTAAATTTTTTTCGCTTGTGCCTGCGTTTTTCTTCAGACATTAAATCAAGCTTCTTTCTTATTTTTTAGTGAATATGTAGCACCCATAGCTGCTACAGCAACAGAAACACCTGCAACACCAGCCATAGCTGCTGTGTTTACATTAGCACCTGTTGTCTTGATAACATTGTTATCGCCAACTGTTGTGTTGTTGTTTGTGTTTGAATTTGAGTTTGATGAGTTGTTATCTGTAGAAGATGAACCACCCTTAGCAACTAGGTTTGGTGAACCACAGAAAACAACATCGCCGTTAGGAGATTTGATTGTTAGCTCTTTTGTTGTCTTATCGAATGACATTGTCATACCGATAGTACCAACTGCCTTTTTACCGTAGCCAAGAACAGCTTCCTTCTGAGCATAAGTCATATCCATGACATTCTTTGCACCAGAATTCTTCATATAATCTTTACCCTCTTGAATAGCAGAAATCATTTCCTTTGACTCGCTATCTGTTACCTCAACAGTGTTGAAGTAATTCTTTACCTGATTGACATAATCATCGCTGTACACCATTTCTGTGCCCTGCATTGTTACAGATGTGCCTAGCTCATCCAGAACTGCCTGCTCTGCATCGTTAATGCCAGCAGCTGAAGCTGAAACTGTAGCCATTGCAGAAATAACCACAGCGATTACTAGTGCTGATATTTTTTTCATCTTAAATACCGCCTCTCTAAAATTTTCAAGCAAACAAAATACACCTAAACATTCATTTTATTCGCTCAATAGGTGTATTTTACCATAAACATTTATATTTGTAAATAGTTTTTTAAAAAATTATTCTACATTCAATATCTTTTCTGTATAAGAAAACAATCTTGCCTTGTGCATTGCAAAAAACACAACCGATGACGATATACATCCAAAAAAACCTTGAATTGCATTTCCGAATACATTAACCACTGCTCCCCCTGCACCATACATAAATGACTCAAGAATAAAATAGCCACCAACCATTATAAACTCTGCAGCTATTGCAGCAACAATTAAAGCCATAGCCTGTGCCATGAATGACTTATTCTTTGATTTTTTAGTGATAAAATAAACTACCACAGCCATACAGAATTTAATTATAAATGTAAAAGGTGCATAAACACCATAGCCTAAAAACAAATCTGCAAGTGCACTGCCTATTCCACTCGCCAGACCACCATATATAGGCCCTAAAATACAGGCTGATATCATTACAAAGCAATCGCCAAGATTAGCATAACCACCAGTTGGCAACTGAATAACCAAAACAGCTGTAGCAACACACACAAGTGCAGCCATTAATCCACCGAATACTGTTTTCAACAGACTCCTTGACCTCATCTGAACACTTCCTTTAAATCTTTTAGGCTATTATACTCTGCATAAAAAATGTTGTCAATATAATAATTAATCTCTTTTTTGACAGGCATTTTATCGCTGTAACCCGACATTTTTCAAACCTTAATCAAGATGAGAAATTACAGCTGAAACATCTTCTACTGTACTCCATACTATATCCTCATAAAGACAACAGCTGTTCAGTATCATTCAGAGTAACTATACATTTAAAAAAATTGCTCTATTAACATTTTATACGGTATCTGCATATTATAGGATAAGCCTGATTAAGAAAGGAGAAGTAAAATGATTGATGAATTCTACAGTTTTGAAAAAACAATTAAGGCTACAAATAAAAGTATGACACGATTTCCAGGCGATGCGTCTGACGCAATGGCTTATGTGCCTTTTCAGAATAATGATACACTATATTCCAAGGAGCAAGGCTTTGTGCTTGGAACCATGTTTACAGTTTTAAATAAACCATTCAAGGGGTGTGGCACAAAATGAATGAACGAGAGCTGTTAATGAGAAAAATAGCAACCGTTGACTTTGCATTGGTTGACCTTCACCTTTATCTTAACACCCACCCTGACAACATCGATATAGCTCACAAGCTTGAGGAATATAAAGCAAAATCCCGAGAACTGAAAAAGGAATATGAATATCGCTTTGGCCCACTGGCTCCTTCAGCAGATGACGGCAATCGTTGGGCCTGGATTGCAAACCCATGGCCTTGGGATTCACCACTTGAGGAGGACTGTTAATATGTGGCAATACGAAAAAAAGCTTCAATATCCTATCAGTATAAAAAATCCTAATCCTAAGCTCGCTCAGATTATATCATCACAATATGGTGGTCCTGACGGTGAGCTGGCAGCCTCGCTTCGCTACCTGTCGCAGCGATATGCTATGCCATACCCAGAGCTGAAGGCTGTATTGACAGATATCGGTACAGAAGAGCTTGCTCATCTGGAGATGGTTGGCACAATAGTTTATCAGCTTACCCGTAACCTTACACCCGAAGAAATTGAGAAGTCTGGTTTTCAGAATTATTTTGTTGACCATACAACAGGTATATATCCCTCTGCTGCAAATGGTACACCTTTTAACGCTTTTGCATTGCAAAGCAAGGGTGACCCGATAACAGATTTACACGAAAACCTGGCAGCAGAGCAAAAAGCACGCACAACCTACGACAATATTCTGCGTTTTTGTGATGACCCTGATGTTATTGACCCGATTAAGTTTTTGAGAGCCAGAGAGGTTGTGCATTTTCAGCGTTTTGGTGAGGCTTTACGATTGCTTACTGACAGACTTGACAGTAAGAATTACTATGAGTTTAACCCTAGCTTTGACAAATGCAAAACAAAGTGTGAAGCAGAAAAAGACAAGGATAAGAAAAAATAACTGGATTTCTGTATAATTCAGATTTTTAATATATAATATAAATACAGCCAAAAGACAGTTGCACTATAACAGCAATTGCCTTTTGGCTATTTTTTCAGATAATACCTTTAATACTAAACTCTATAAAAAAGAATACTTCTTTACGGAATATTTTCCCACCACACTTCATACTGGGTCCTCGCAATGCGTCAGTCTTGCTGTGGGGCAATATTCGTTTGGTAAAAAAGCTGTTTGTAAATTTTTGTCCACCTTTAATCATAGTTCAGTATTAATAAAGCACAACAAAGGCTATATTCTTTACCGTTTGGTGCGAATATAGCCTTTGTCTGCTTGCCATTAATTACGACGATTTATTTTCGTTAATCAGGGCATTTTATTTTGTTTTGATTTTACAATGCATTTTCAAACACTATATTTAAGCATGAATAATATTTTGAGTATTAAAATTTATAGCTTAAACAGTAAACTAAGCATTACACCTTAGTAGCCTTCAGAGCTTTGATTTTTAAATATGATTATCACACTATCCCTAAAAGCATTTTCTGGATAAGTACAGCGTCTAAAACACTTATTGTGCCGTTTGAATCAACATCAGCACACAGGCTCTGCACTTCATTAAGGGCTATCTCACCTACTATATACTCCAACACAAATATAACATCGATAAGTTCGATATAACCGTTTCCATTAGCGTCACCAAATACTAAAACTGGCTCATACTCAATTTCTAATTTCTTTGTTGTAGCATTATAGGTAAATGTGTATTTACCACCTGTAGCGTTAAGCTTTGTAGCCTCTGTAGTGCCTGCAGAGTAATCAATAGTTGCTGTGTCTGTATATGTACCATTAAAGCCTAGCGTTGTGCCATCATCATTAATATTAAATGAATATGTATCTGCCTGCAGCTCTACGACACCTGTGTAGATGTTATCGTTTATTTCTTCAAGTGTTAAATTAATATCACCAGTTACTGATATATCCTTTACTGGTAGATATTCTGACCATATACCATTTGCATTATCATACTCATGATCATTCACTGTAAAGCAGTTATAACCTTTTGGTATTGTCAGGACATTAGTTCGGTTCCAGACACTATCCGAGTCAACTGCTGTTTTTTCTGGATCCATTCTACAGAAAATCATATCTATATATTCACCTATTTCAGCAAAATATATACCATTTTCATTTTGTAGTTTTACAAATTTACTATCTCCATTATCGTTCCACGCAAGAACAGCAAACCACGCATCTGCCTCTTCCCAATGCTTTGGAATAAAGTATACCACATTTGGATTATAAGTAGGTTCAGCACCACATACTGTGCATTTGCCATTTTCAAAGCTGTGTTCTGCTGCCGGGATTATCTCTTGTGCAACCAGTGTTTTGCCACACCTTGAGCACTTCTTGCACTCAGTTAAGCCTGTTTTTGTACAGGTTGCGTCTTTTGCTGGTGAAATTTTTACAGTATGATTTCCAGTGGCAGCGTTACTGTAACAGGATTCATCAACACAAGGTATTACATAATAAACCTTTTCGCCATCCAGAACAGGGAATTTATCCTTATTCAATTCCTGACCCCAGATTTGCTCTGTTTGCTTGCCCTGTAGCAGGTAAGCTACCTCACCACTTGCAAACTGGTCAGCTGTTTTTGCTGTTGTACCGTCACAGCTGTCTGTTTCGCTAACTGATAAATAGTAGCACTTGAATACAGAAGTTAATGCATAAGAATTTGACACAATGGCACCAACATCTGAGGTAGAATATTCAGACTTACCACTGACTGTACCTATGTTATAACAGCAATCAATATATTGGTGATTTGTACCCACAATACCACCTACATATACTTGCTCACCACTATCAACACTGACTGTGCCTGTATTATAGCAGTTATGTATCTCCCCACGGTTGCTTCCCACAATACCACCGACAATTATTTCTCCAAATTCAGATTGGACAGCTACTCTACCTGTATTATAGCAGCTATTTATATCACCATCTCTGTTTTCTCCCACAATGCCACCCGCATACATATTACACCCATACATTTCAACATTGATTGTACCTGTGTTATAGCAGTCAATTACAATACTCCAATTGGCAACTCCCACAATACCACCGATATACGAAGAGTCAAATCCAACGGCACTGACTGTACCTGTATTATAGCTGTTACTTATAGTACTGGATATGCTATAACCCACAACACCTCCAATATACATCAAACCATAGAAGTAGTTATTAATTATACCTAAGTTTTTAATTGTACCTGTGTTCGTATATCCAAACAAACCAACATAATATTTATCACTATTTTTACAGTAAAGACCTGAAATTGTGTGGTTCTGTCCGTCAAAGATTCCAGAATATTCATTTTCTGAATCGCCTATAGGTTCCCATTCTCTGAAGCCCTCAGTAACTGTTTTACCATCCTTGATAACTGTACCGTCAGCTTTGAAGGTATAGCCTGGGTTTACATCAACATTTTCGATAAGCACAGCGTTTACAGATGTATTACCAGAATTCACAAATTCAGCAAACCAGTAAAGCTGACCTGCGTTTGAAATTTCGTAAACAGTGTCATTTTTGCCGTCACCTGTTACATCGTGCTTATCTGTTGTAAGTGTTGCAGGCTCGTAAGTATCGCATTCAGTACAAAAACCGTTTGTGTATTTA
>JAXJDU010000272.1:0-1517 GCA_036301785.1 Acutalibacteraceae bacterium
AACTATGAGTTAAAGGGCTTTGCCCTTTAAAATCCCACGAGGGGTTTCACCCCTTGACCCCATAAACTTTTGAAAAAGTTTAATCAAAACTTTTAAGTTTTGGTTTGTGCGTAACTCCCCCACAAACTACAATTTGTTAAAATACTATGAATTTAGTTGAAAAAAATAAGCTTTTAAATTATAATCTTGCTATGCAGTATTTTAAATTAAAGAAAGAGGTGACACCGTGAGCAACAGAACTAAAAGAGCAAGAAAAACAGTTGAAGCTAATAAACAGCAACGATTAACCGAAAGACAAATACAGCGTAGAAAAAAACGCAAAAAAGAATTACAAAGGGCAAGAGAACGAAAAATGCTGTTTTCTGTAATTGCTCTTATAGTAATTATTTTAATTCTTTTCGGTATTTGTTCCTCTTGTATAAGTAAGGCTATTACTTCATCAAAAAATCCAGACAACAAAAAACAGCAAACATCAAACACCTCGTCAGTGAATTCACAGCCAGACCCCGATGATATCCCCGACAACGGAGAAAACGGATATTTAACTGAACAGGGTGTCTATATATGGAACAGTAAGGCTTATGAAACATTTCAGGCTCCAGATGGTGCAGCAGCCTCTTATGCTGGTGCTATTTCTCATTATAAAAATAAGCTTGGCAGTAATGTAGCAGTGTATAACCTTGTTGTCCCTACACATACAGCCTTTGGCCTGCCAGACAGGTTAGAAAAAGCAGTAATATCAACCGACCAGAAAAAATATCTTGAAGATATTTTCAAATCCTATTCCTCTAAGGTTAATTCTGTGAATGTATACGATGTATTTGAAGAAAAAAAGAAGGAAGCTATTTATTTAAATACCGACCATCGCTGGACTTCACTTGGTGCATATTACGCATATGAAAAATTCTGTGAGGTAGCAAACGAAACCCCTGTACAGCTGTCTGAGCTCACATATAATAAATTTACAAATTATGTTGGTTCACTTTATAAGTCAACAAAGGCAGAGGTGCTTAATAATAATCCTGATACTATAACCTATTATGATATACCAGAATCATACAACATAAGCGTGCTGAAAAATAATAACTCAGAGTGGAGAGAATACAGAAATCTGTATAACGAATCAGTAAAAGATTATAACATCTTCATTTATGGTGATAATGCAGTTACTAAAATTGTAAATGATAACACAAAAAATGGTGAAAAAATCCTTGTAGTTAAGGATTCATACGGTAATGCTTTTGTACCGTGGCTTGTAAATAATTACGACGAGGTACACGCTATAGATTTCAGAATATATAACGGCAGTATAATAAACTATGTGGCAAAAAATGATATAAGTCAGGTGTTATTTATTAACAGCACAGTAAGCAGCTCTGTTACATCTCAGATTGATAAGATGAGTGCATTATTTGCATAATCAAAACCACCCGTTGAACGGGTGGTTTGCACAACCCCTATAAGGGGTTATTACTGGCGTACCCCCTGTGACAGGGGGTATCGAATGTTTGACAACG
>JAXJDU010000273.1:0-23384 GCA_036301785.1 Acutalibacteraceae bacterium
ATATGCCTGTTTTACGAAGGTTATCTATATATTCTCTTATGATTCTTGCAGCCTCTTGTGGGTTTGTAGATTCGCCACCAAAGAATACACTGCTGTAATAAGGACCTTCGAAATGCTCGTAATCGAATGAATTATTTATCAGGCCCTTGTCTTCAAGTGTCTGGTAAAGGTCTGATGAGCCAGAAGCAACTGCAAAAAGAAGTATTGCACTTTCTGCCATTTCTTTGCTTGATAAACGCTCCTTGTCGACAGACTCTTTAAAGCCTAAATGGAACATTGGGACAGACACAGGGAATCTCTGCTCTACATAGTCTGTAACAACGCTGTCAGCTTCAGCCGGGAATGTGCTTGTTACATCCTTTTCTGGAGAATCCTTAAGATATTTATCAGCCATTTCTATAACCATGTCAGTAGTTGCACAGCCACCAACCACAACAAGTGCCATATTGTGAAGATTATAAAATCCGTTGTAGCAATCGTACAGCTTTTGTGGTGTAATTTCTGCAATACTCTCTACTGTGCCGGCAATATCTATCTTAACCGGGTGTGTGTGATACATAGCACCAAGCAGATTGAACATTACTCTCCAGTTAGGGTCATCGTCATACATTCTTATTTCCTGACCGATAATGCCCTGCTCCTTCTGTACAGTTTCTTCTGTAAAGTAAGGCTCTTGTACAAACTCAAGCAGAATTTTCAATGACTCCTCAAAATTATCTGCACATGAAAACAGATAACAGGTTTTATCAAATGAAGTATAAGCATTTGCTGAAGCACCAGTTTTTGCATATTTTACAAATGCGTCACCGTCTTCACACTCAAAAAGCTTATGCTCAAGATAATGTGCAATACCATCCGGCACAACTATCTGCTCACCGTTATCCTTTTTAAAGGTAGTGTTTATAGAGCCGTATTTTGCACCGAATATAGCATAGGTAGACTTAAAGCCCTCTTTTGGGTAGGCGTATATTGTAAGACCACTTTTATGGTTGATTTTATAATATTTATTACCTGTTATATTACACTTAATTTCTTTTATATTATTCATTTTCTTCCTCCTTTGGCTGAAGCAGATAGATAGTATCAAGAATAATAGTATTTGCAAGAGCTACAATATCCTCTTTGGTAACTGCCTGTACTGCCTGTACTGCCTGCTCAACAGTCAGAATTTCTCTGTCAAGCATCTGGCTGATATACCAGCCCTCTGTGCCAGAAACTGTATCCATATTGCTCTTAAAGCTGTTTATTATAGCAAGCTTGGCTGAATCTATCTCGAAATCAGTTATATTACCCTTTTGCATTTCTGCAAGCTGATTCTTTATCTCTTCTATAGTTTTTTCTACATTAGCCTTTTCTACGCCACTGTCAACAATAACTATGCCCTTAAGCTTGTCGTATCTTGCTGCACAATAATAGCAAAGGCTCAGCTTTTCACGGATATAGGTAAAGAATTTTGATGTAGGTGTGCCACCAAGCACTGCAACTGTAAGAGACATTGGAATTGTGCTGCTGTGTGGCTGTGCTGTAGCTGTTCTGAAGCCCATTACAAGCTTAGCCTGTGCAATATCTGAACTTTCGTATTCCTCTTTTACCTTATCTACAGCTGTAACTATCTGTGTGCTGATTTCTGGTGATGTTCTGTTAAAGGCAGAAAATCTCTCTGTTATAATTTTTTCAGCAAGTGATGAATCGCTGCTGCCAATCATCATAACCTCTACCCTTGAATTAACAAGTATATTCTGCCACGCCTTATATACAGACTGTGGAGTAAGCTCCTCTACAGCCTTTCTGCTTACATAGCGTTTAATACCGAATACCTCGTCGCTACACATAATCTCTGTTAATCTTGAAATTGCATAGCCACGCTTTTCGTTAAATTCTCCGTCTATTGCTTCTAAAAGCTGACGCTTACACTGTGCAAAATCCTCGTCTGCAAAAGCATCACCGTTAACCTTTGGATTAAAAATAGCCTCACAAAGCAGGTTTACTAGCTCCGGAGAGATTTTCTCTCCATTCATTGTATATCTGTCATCTATACCAGCTATTGTAAATGTAAGTGCAAGAGCTTCTCCTGCTTTTTTACCGTATGCACCAATACCAGCTCCGTAAAGAGAATTCAAAGCACGGTTAAGGCTTAAAGCGTCAGGATATTTCTTGCAGCTATATGACAGCAGATATGGCAGCATTGAATACTGTGCTGCTGTATCTGCACTAAGTGGAACAAACATTGTAACCGAAATTTTAGCAGTCTTGAAGCGTTGCTCATTAATACTGCTAAAGAAAACGCCATCTGCTATAGGCTTTCTTAGTATATTATTACTCATTTTATTTTTCCTTTCAAAATACATATATTAATTATTATAGCACAATAATCCCCCTTGTAAAAGCTTTTAATTAAAATATATTGTGAACAAATATTATTTGACGGCGGGCATTTATTGTTGTATAATTTTTGTTAATAATGCAAATAAAGGGTGTTTTTATGAAAATATGTGAGTATTGTGGTACAGGCATTGATTATAACCACGCATTTTGCAGTGATGAATGTGAAAACCAGACCTTTCAGTACCATAAAAAAAGAAAAAAATTCCAGACATTATTCAGCACAATAAGCTTAATCTGCTTTATTGCAATAATGATAGGCACTTTTATCGGCTTGATTGCTCAGGAATTAAAATACGGCTTATTAGTTGCAGGACCAGCTGCTTTTCTTCTGGGAATATTCTATATACTGCTGCCTTATTATGGTATTGACGAGCAGATACATAAAAAAGGCATAAAAAAAGGCAGAAAAACCATGAGATTAATAGGGCTGGTTGTTGCCCTTATAGGTGCTGTGTGCTTTGCAGCAGGACTTTTAATTCAATTTTCTGTAATTTAATAAATAAAATCTTATACATCTGAATAAGTAAACCTCCTTTGTGAAATAATAGTAATATCACAAAGGAGGTTTTTCTATGCTAGACAGAATTGCACTTTTTCTACTTATAGTTGGTGGAATAAACTGGGGAGCTATTGGTATATTCCAGTTTGACCTTGTTGCATGGCTATGTGGTGGACAAACTGGCATGGTAAGCAGAATTGTTTACACATTGGTTGGCCTGGCTGCACTGTGGTGTGTTTCTCTGCTGTTCAGAGACAGAACAGACTCAGACACTGGCACAATGGTTGCCGGATAACACTGACACTGAACAAACAAAAAGCAAAGGAATGTCACTTCTCTGCTGGTGCATTCCTTTGCTTTTTTATGCTATGAATTTATAGTTCACTAATCAACAGCAATCCCAGTTATACAGAATCTTGCTGAAATCTTTATTCTCTAAATCCTTATGATTAATAAAGAAGTTAGCTACACCACAATCTCCCCAGATAACACAAAACTCTTCATCTATATTATCCGAATCCATCTGGAACAGCAATGTGTCGTAATATTGATATTCTTCATTATAGCCTCTTGGGTCTTCCTGAGTAAATGCAGGGTAGCCAAATATTTTGTGACCATTTGATGAAAATGACATTTCGTCCATATGCTGAGATATATCATCAAGATACTCCCATATATCTACATCAACCTCAAAGCCTTCTATACCAAACTTTGTTTTAATTACATCGGTTGCAATATCATTAAAACGATAGTCAAATATATCCATAAAGGTTTCTTTTTTAGTAACAGAAACAGCATATTCCCTTGTTAAAGGCATTTCGCTGTCACTTGTAGCCATTGGAAAATTAAAAGGCTTAAGGTCTTCTTCAGTTAAATCATAATCTACCATTTCGTGATATACTACACGGAAATTTTTCTGAACATCCTGGTTATCAAAATCACAGCCATACATATCATCGTTGCTTATAAAAAACTGTAGCATACCATTCTCTGGCAATCTGCTGTCATCTATCTCGTAAAGATTTATCTGTGCCAGCAAAATAAGCCTGTTACCATTTTCATCTGTAGGATAAGGCTTGCTTGAATCCCAATATGGCAGGCCACCAAACTTACTATCGAACAGACCAGGCTTCTTATCTTTTTCTATCTTTAAACAATAAGCCTCCTGCCTTGTTCTTTCTCTTAATTCGTTAATAAAAATATCACGCTGCTCATCTGTAAGATTTCGCATATAAACACCTCTTTTTATGTTTAACTTTTGAATTATTTTATATTCAGATTATTTAAATTATATTCCAGAAGTTATTTTGTAAGCACATCACCTTTACTGATTGCATTCTTTGTAATGCCAGCAAGAAGAATACCGACATTATCACCTGCCTTTGCAGTTTGCAGCATTTTTCTGAATTGCTCAATACCAACCACAGGCACCTGGCAAACCACACCATTGTGCAACAGTTTAACCGTATCGCCCACATTCAAAGCACCAGACTCTACATGACCTGTTACAACAGTACCTCTGCCAGTTATTGAAAATACATCTTCTACTATCATATAGAACGAAGCAGCTGGATTATAAGCGTACTGCATTGGCTGTGCGTAGCCCTGATTCACTGGCTGCTGATAGCCTTGATTCACTGGTGGCTGATTATTCTGTGGATAGCTACCAGCTGGATTATATGCCTGACTGCCCATATTGTTGCGTTGCTCATAGTACTCATCTACATCAGACTTTTGCAACTTTTTAAAAAAATCAAACAATCCCATACTATACTCCTTAAAATTAGTATTAAAGGGTGATTAATAAAAACCACCCTTTTAACCTTACATCTAAAGCTCTGTTTATTATAGATTGCTTACAATCTCTTTTGTATCTCTTGCAATTACAAGCTCTTCGTTTGTTGGAATAACATAAACATCAATTTTACTGTCTGGTGTAGAGATTTTTGCCTCTTTACCACCAATTGTTTCGTTATTCAGGTCTTTGTCGATTTCAACACCGAAGCAAGCAAGCTGCTCACAGATTGCTTCACGGTGATGAGCCTGGTTTTCACCTAAGCCAGCTGTGAATATGATAGCATCACAGCCACCTAAAGCAACATAGTAGCCACCTATGAATTTCTTAATCTCATATTCAAGAATTTGGTGTGCAAGAATAGCTCTTTCGTTACCCTCGTTAGCTGCCTTTGTAACATCTCTGTCGTCACTTGAAACGCCAGAAATACCAAGCAAGCCTGACTTTTTGTTAAGAATATCGCTCATCTGCTGTGGTGTAAGATTTTCTTTTTCTGCAATATAAGTAACAACAGATGGGTCAAGAGTACCACAGCGAGTACCCATCATAAAGCCATCAAGTGGAGTTAATCCCATACTTGTATCTATAACCTTGCCGTTTTCAATAGCAGTAATAGAAGAACCATTGCCAAGGTGGCATGAAATAAGCTTTGTGCCGTCTAGTGGCTTACCTGTAAGCTCAGCATAACGGTTGCTTACATAACGATGAGATGTACCGTGGAAGCCATAGCGACGAACATGGTAATTTTCGTAATATTCGTAAGGTATTGGATAAATATAAGCCTTAGGAGGCATTGTTGAATGGAAAGCAGTGTCAAACACAACAACCTGTGGAACATCATTGCCAAACACCTCAAGACAAGCCTCTATAGCCTGTACATGACCTGCGTTGTGCAGAGGTGCAAGTGGAATTAAATCTCTGATACCCTCAACTACCTCTGGTGTTACAAGCTCACTTTTACTGAAGCGTGCACCACCCTGAACTACTCTGTGACCTACAGCTGAAATTTCATCTGTGCTCTTAATCACACCATATTCAGCGTCTGTAAGCATAGCATTTACCTGCATAAATGCATCCTTGTGATTATCTAAAACCACTTCTTTTTCAATTTTTTTGCCGTCACTTGTTTTATGACCGATAACGCTTTTTTCAAGGCCGATTCTCTCGCAATTACCTTTACAAAGAACCTTTTCGTTGTCCATATCAAAAAGCTGGTATTTAAGCGATGAACTGCCTGCATTAATAACTAAAACAATCATAGCATTAATTCTCCTTGAGTAAATTTTCGTTGCTATTGTACAACTACTATTATATAATAGTACAAAAAGAAGACAAATTCAACCTTTTTGACCAATAAAATTTGAAAGAGGTGTTATTATTTTGAACAACTATGCTATAATAAGCGAATTCAACCCATTTCATAAAGGACATAAATTCTTAATTGATTCTTGCAAGGCAAACGGTACTACTCATATTACTGCAATAATGAGTGGTAATTTTGTACAGCGTGGAGATGTTGCTGTAATTTCTAAAAAGCACCGTACAGAAATGGCTTTAAGAAATGGAGTTGACCTTGTAATTGAGCTGCCTTTACCCTATGCAGTGTCAAACGCACAAACCTTTGCAAGGGGTGGTATATCGGTAGCCGATAGTATGGGCTGTGTTAATTGCCTTGCATTTGCCAGTGAATGTGGCAATATTGAAGCCCTTGAAAAAATTGCAAAGGTTACAGCGTCATCAGAATTTGAAGACTTTTTCAAAAACGAAATTTCAAAGGGAGTAAGCTACCCCACTGCACTTTCTAATGCTGTTGGTAATATCGAGGTTGATTTAAGGGATATAATTTCTTCACCAAATAATGTGCTGGGAATTGAATATATAAAAGCTTTAAAAGAGATAAACTCCGACATTACACCGTTTACTATTATACGAAAAGGTGACAGCCACAACAGCACAGAGATTTTTTCTGAATTTGCAAGTGCCAGTAATATACGACGATTGCTTGCAGCAAAAGAAGATGTGACAAATTATATACCAGAAAACTGCGTTGATATTTTAGCAGGTGCAATCAAAAACGGAGAGCTTGCTACACTGAAAAATAACTCGGCAGGCGTTATATTGAAGCTAAGAGATATATCGGATACCGATATATCCAAGATTGCAGATGTAAGCGAAGGCTTAGAAAACAGGCTGTACAACGCAATCAGGACTGGTTGCAGTATAGAAGAAATAATAGAAAAGACAAAATCAAGGCGATACACCTATGCAAGAATAAGACGACTTATTATATCGTGTCTGCTCGGCATTACAAAGGATTACACCAGCCAGAAGCCAGACTATATAAGGGTGCTTGGCTTTACAAAAAAGGGTGCTGAAATTCTGAATACTATGAAAAAAACCTCATGTGTACCGATAGTCACAAAGCTTACAAACCTCCCAGAGGATATATCTCAACACGCAAAAAAGCTGTTGGAGCTTGAGGTCAGATCAACCGATTTATATTATACCTTTACCGAGAACCTGAAGGTGTGTGGTATTGAGTATAAAGACGGTCTTGTTATAATAAAATAATAGTTAATAGCTTGTTTATTGACATAATTTACAATAAAATGAAACGAGGTATTTTTATGAAAAAGCTTACCACAATAATACTAGCAGGGTTAATTATAGCATTGCCTCTTTACGGCTGTAGTAATAACGAAAAGGATATTGAATCAGCTGTAGAGGTTACTAAGACCTTTGTTGAAGAGCTTGAAAAGAACAGCTTTAAAGCCGTAAGGGCGTGCTATACTCCGGATTTAAGCGAAGCCACCGACATACTTGAAGAGCTTGAAAAAACAGGTGTAACCAGCCTTACAGACAGCGACAGCATAGACTTTGTTTTTGATAAAATAACTAAATCCAGCTTAGGCGAAAAAGCCGGTGAAATCAGAAGCAGATACAATGTAGTTTTTGAAAACGGTCAAAGCATTAAATGCACCTTTGAATTCGAGGTTGAAAAAACAGACGGAAGCTGGTACCTGAGCGAAGACCCTGAGATTAACGAAAACAAAGATTATATGCTTATAGCCTTAACAGACTCACAAACAATCGAGCTGGCTATCAAGGAATGCATGATTGACATTGATACAGGATATAATTCGGTTTACAACGGCACAACAAAATATATTGACCCACTCAATACAGAAAGAACCTTGCCTGACGCTATAACCAACGCCAAAGAAATCTCTGTAGCAGATGTTGCAGGTGCTAAGCATATCAGCGAGGCCTTTAAGCCTGTAATCTACGACGGCACATTATACAAGCCGTATTGGATTATGGAAAATAATGTGTGTGTATTTCTTGATTCAAAGCGAAATAATATCAGCGAAAATCAACCAGATTACGAGGATACAGACAAAGTTGTTCCGTTAACAGACTATGGTATTCCTAGTGAAAATGTATATATTGTTGATTTTAATCCTTTTGGATATTCTGAAAATTCTGAACCATGGTAAAAATTTTAGAATAAAAAATATTATAAAAACTGCTATAAAAAAGCAACCTATATTGGCATTTGCCTTATAGGTTGCTTTTTTGGTTTAGGTGTATTTTTTATTTATTCTTCTTCCTCTGACTTTTCGTATATAACTACAGGTGTACCAATTTCAACCAGCTCGTACATTTCCTGTACTTTATAGTACGGTGTGTTAATACAGCCATGTGAACCATTGTAAGTATATGTGTTGCCACCGTACTCATAGTCATATCTCCATGTAGAGTCATGTATACCGATACCATCATAGGTTACTGCCATCCAGTAATTTACATTGGTATCCCATGTTTCACCAACAAGTCTTGCTGGTGATTCCTTGTTGTATACATCAAACAGGCCAGTTGTTGTATCCCAGCCATATTTAGAGCCGGTTACTATTGGTGTAGAAACCATCAGCTTACCGTCCTCAAAGTACCACATATGCTGCATATCAATATCAATTTCGATGTATGTAGTACCAACATTATACTTATCTACCATATTGTTCAGAATACATTTTGTACTTTCGGTAGTAAAGTTGCTCAGGATTTTTGTTCCATCCTCAGCTGTGTAGTATGCACATACACGGATATAATACTCCTTGTCAGCGGTTTTCTGCTTTGTCAGGAAGATAGTATCATCTGTTGTACCCTGCAGCTTATATGGGCCACTCTTTGACTCTGACAAATACACAGCATAGCCCTCTGCACCATATACCGGGTACCACTTGGCCATAATGCGTTTATCTCGGCTGAAGGCTGTTACCTCTGGTGTACCTGTTACTGTACCTGTTACAACGGTGTTGTAATCTCCATAGTAATTCTTACCATTAGCCTTATAATATGGAACAACTCTGTAATTATAATTCTGCTGCTCGTTAAGGTCTTTATTTACATAGGATGTTTTATTGCCGTCGTTTATAACTGCATATTTGATGTATTTGCCTACCTTAGATGAATAATACCATCCGTTCACATCGTCATACAGCCATTCACCCTCATAGTCGTTATCGTTATTTGTCATTCTGTAAATAACATAACCCGATGCATTCGGTGACTTATCCCAGCTTATTTTAATTGCAGCCTTTGTTCGCTTTACAGCCTTGAGGTTTTCTACCTGAGCTGGATTTGTTGCTGTTTTGATTATATTACTACTTTCGCTGTATGAGCGTTTGCCGTTTACCTCTTTATAGGCTTTTACCATATAATAATATTTATGTGCTGGTACTAAAGCCTTATCGGTATATTCAGCAGCGTCTGTTACATCGCAAACTCTTTTATACTCACCATTTGTGGTGTAGTCCATTCTATAGATTGTATAGCCTGTAGCTCCTGCTGATTTTTTCCATTGCAGCTTAACAGAATCAGCGTTTTGCTCCACAAGAGAAAACTCATCTGCCTTTAAAGGACTGCTTGCAGTTTTTAATATTTCGCCCTTACTATATTCTTTTTTACCTCTGTAATCTGTATATGTCTGTAGCTTATAGTTATATTGTCTGCCTGCTTCTACATTGCTGTCTATTATATTTATTGCTGAAGGGTCTTCTATTCTGGCAATTTCTATATACTTGCCATCAGTTGTATAATCCTGCCTTGACAGCACATAACCATCTGCACCAATGCCTCTGTCCCATTCAAGAGTAATTGAGCCCTTAGCCTGATTTTTAGCTTCGAATATATCTACACAGCCTACCTTGTCATCGGCAGACACATTTGCACTTAAAACAACAAACCCTGCTACAGAAATTGCAGAGATAGCAATTGTTTTAATATTCTTTTTGTTCATTTTTATTTTCACTTCAAAATTACTCCTACACTAATAAATAATATATACCCTACTTAATATCCCCTACTAAATACTGTAAATTATTAAACAAAGATTAGTAATACACATTTTATCACTATTTTACAAGCTTTGCAATACAAGTGATACTCAAAAAGAAAAATAATTATCTTTTCTTAAATTATGTACAAACATTCTAAAAATCAGTTATTATTTTATATAATTACACCAAATAAGTATATTTTTTATATACAGCTTAAATATTGATTTTAATGCTATTAAGTAATATAATTAATTATATATGTAATTTTAGTTTTTCGGATGTGATTTAAAATGGATAGCTATTTAAAAAGAACATGGGCAGAGGTTGATATTGACCATATTGAACACAACTACAAAGCAATAAGAAGCCGTGTTTCAAAGGACTCTATGCTATGCTGTGTAATCAAGGCTGACGCTTACGGACACGGTGCTGTACAGCTTGCAAAGGTGTATGAAAAGCTGGGAGCTGACTGGTTTTCGGTATCTAATTTACAAGAGGCGTTAGAGCTTAGAAATAATAATATTAAGCTACCTATTTTAATACTTGGATACACACCAGTTGTTTATACATCGATTTTAGCAGAAAATAATATTTCTCAGGCCTGTCATTCTCTTGAATATGCAAAGGCTCTTTCAAGCTCGGCTGCTTTACATGGTGTAACAGTAAATATCCATTTAAAGCTTGATACTGGTATGTCACGAATCGGTATTATGTGTCAGGACTTTCAGCGTGATATAAACAGTGTAGAAACTGCAAAGGAAATCTGCACACTGCCTAATCTATACCCACAGGGAGTATTCACACATTTTGCAGTAAGCGATGAAGCCGAAGACGGCAAGGAATTTACATTACAGCAATTCAATGCTTTTATTAATACAGTAAACGCCATTGAGGAAAGTGGAATTAAGTTTGATATAAAGCACTGTGCAAATAGTGGTGCAATAATTGACTACCCACAAATGCACCTTGATATGGTAAGGGCTGGTATTATTCTTTATGGACTGGCACCGTCTGAAAAGCTGAAAAACAAACTGGATTTAATCCCTGCAATGCAATTAAAAAGCGTTGTGTCACAATGCAAAGAGATTTTTGAGGGTACTACCGTAAGCTATGGCAGAACCTTTACTGCAAGCGAAAGAAAAAAACTTGTTACTATTCCTATAGGCTATGCAGACGGCTATATACGAGAAATCGCAAGGGACGGCTTTGTAACGATTAACGGAAAAAAAGCAAAAATTCTGGGCAGAATATGTATGGACCAGACTATAGCTGACGCTACTGACCTTGGCGATATTCACACTGGTGACGAGGTAATAATATTTGGCAACGGTACCGACAATGCCTCCCCTACTGCTGACGATATAGCCAGCTGGACACATACCATTAATTACGAGGTGGTGTGTCTGATAAGTAAAAGAGTACCACGAGTATACTATAAAAACGGTGAGGCAACCGAGGTTGTAAATCACCTTTTAAAATAAGATATTTAAAATAATACACAAGAGAGGAACAGCACAATGAAGCTTCTTGTTCTTGACGGAAACAGTATTTTAAACAGAGCGTTTTACGGAATAAAGCTACTTACTACCAAAAACGGAGAATATACAAACGCTATTTACGGATTTTTAACCATGATGTCAAAAATCCTTGCAGATACCACACCAGACAGCGTTGCAATAGCGTTTGACCTTAAGCAACCAACCTTCAGACATAAAAAATATGACGGCTACAAAGCTAACCGTCACGGTATGCCTGCCGAGCTTGCAGGACAGCTGCCTGTAATAAAGGAGCTTTTGCAGGCACTTGGATATAAGCTTATTGAATGTCCTGGCTATGAGGCTGATGATATTCTGGGCACACTTGCAAGAGAATGTGAAAACACAGATAACGAGTGTATTCTGGCTACCGGTGACAGAGATAGCCTTCAACTGGTAAGCAGCAATGTTAAGGTAAGGCTTATCACTACAAAAAGCGTAGTAACCTATGACGAGGATAAAATTCTGGAGGAATACGGTGTTACACCACACCAGCTTATAGATATCAAGGCTATTCAGGGTGATACCTCTGATAATATCCCAGGTGTTAAGGGTATTGGTCAGAAGGGTGCTTCTGACTTAATCACAAAATTCGGTAACCTTGATTATATTTACGATAATCTTGATACAATCGATATTAAGCCGGCTATGCGTAAAAAGCTTGAGGAAGGCAAAGAAAGTGCCTTTTTAAGCAGATTTTTAGGTGAGATTTCAAGAGAAGCACCTATCGAAAAGAGCATAGACACATACAAGCCAGATAGTCCGGACTCTCAGACAGCACTACAGCTTATGGCAAGACTTGAGCTTTTCTCGCTTATTGAAAAGTTCGGTTTAAGCTGTGACAATGTTGTATGTTCAATCGATGACACAAGCAGCGTTACATTTACAATTTCTGACAATGCTGTCGAGATATCAAACAACGATACAATCGCCTGTATGCTTTATGACGATTATATAGCTGTTTGTAAGGATAGCACTATTTACTATAATAACGACATCACAGCAACGCTGAAGCTTTTATTTGAAAGCAGCTGCAAAAAGCTTACACACGGTATAAAGCCGATTTTTGCTGTACTTGATAAAAATAATATTGCATATAACGGCGATATTTTCGACACCGAGCTTGCCGGATATCTGCTTAATCCGTCTGCCTCTGGCTACGAAATCACCCGACTTGTACAGGAATACAGCATAGCTGATGTGGTAGTTGATTTTGCAGACAAGGAATATACAGACAATCAGAAGGCTGAGCTTTTACAGCTGGCACAGCTTACACAGCTTGGTGCAAAGCTTGAGAAGCTTCTTAAAGAAAATTCTCAGGACAAGCTTTTATACGATATTGAAATTCCACTTGCCAATGTGCTGGCTTCAATGGAAAACATCGGATTTATGGCTGATAAAAACGGAATAGAAAAATTTGGCGTAGAGCTTTCTGACAGAATTGAACAGCTTCAGCAGAAAATATATGAATTAGTTGGTGAAGAATTCAATATTAACTCACCTAAGCAATTAGGTGTGGCTCTTTTCGAGAAGCTTTCTTTGCCACCTTTAAAGAAAACAAAAACAGGCTATTCAACAAGTGCCGAGGTGCTTGAAAAGCTTGCTGAGGAGCATCCTGTTGTAAGCTACATTATGGAGTACCGTCATCTTGCCAAGCTTAAATCTACCTATTGTGACGGTCTGATAAAGGTAATTGGTGACGACAACAGAATACACTCAAGCTTCAACCAGACAGAAACACGCACAGGCAGAATAAGCTCTACCGAGCCTAATCTGCAAAATATTCCGGTAAGAACAGAGCTTGGCAGAGAAATGCGTAGATTTTTTGTTGCCAAAGACGATTGTGTACTGGTTGACGCAGACTATTCACAGATTGAGCTGAGAGTGCTTGCTCATATTGCAAACGACAAGGAAATGTGCAAGGCATTCAGCAACAACGACGATATCCACGCAATTACAGCCTCTCAGGTTTTTGGTATGCCACTTGAGCTGGTTACCCCTATTATGCGTAGCCGAGCAAAGGCTGTAAACTTTGGTATTGTATATGGTATCGGTGCGTTTTCGCTTTCTAAAGACATTAAGGTTTCTGTAAAAGAGGCTGACAGATATATCAAAGCTTATTTATCACATTATAGTGGTGTAAACAACTATATGCAGACTGTAATAGACGAAGCTAAAGAAACAGGCTTTGTTACAACTATGTTTAACAGAAGAAGATATTTGCCAGAGCTTTCTGCTTCAAATAAAATTACACGCTCATTCGGTGAGCGTGTGGCAAGAAATATGCCTATTCAGGGTACTGCTGCTGACATTATCAAAATAGCTATGATAAGGGTTTACAACAGATTAAAGTCAGAGCAGCTTGAAGCTAAGCTGATACTTCAGGTACACGACGAATTGATTGTAGAAGCACCTAAGCACGAGGCACTGCAGGTTGCAATGATTTTGCAGGAAGAAATGGAAAAAGCAGTAGAGCTTAATGTGCCACTTGTTGCCGAGGCTGCAATGGGTAAAACATGGTATGATGCCAAGGGATAATAACAAAGCAAATTATTCTTATTAAACAGGAGGTATTTATATGTGGGAAAGACTAAAAAATTATCTGGCGTATATGGAGGAGCAAACCTCTAAGGAGCTTACACAGCAAGAAAAAGAGGCTCTTAACAAGGACTTGCAGATACAGATAGGCTATTTTCAGCACGAAAGATTAATACATCTTATTGTTACTGTGCTGTTTGCGTTAGCTGCTTTAATTTCGATTATGGGCTTTATAGCTTTTGAGAGCATAGGCATTGCACTGCTGTTTGTAGCATTAATGACTCTGCTTGTACCTTATATTGTACACTATTTCCGACTGGAAAATGGTGTACAAAAGCTATATACATATTACGATATAATTAAATAAGGAGCATTGATTTGAATATATTGTTTGTCTGCACAGGTAACACCTGCAGAAGTCCTATGGCTGAGGGTATTTTCAAGGAAATAACAAAAGCCCTTACCCCACAGCCACATATTGCAAGTGCAGGAATAATGGCATATAATGGAGATAAAGTGTCTGAAAATGCTGTTATAGCCTGCAAGGATTATAACGCAGATATTTCTGCTCACACAGCAAAGCAGATTACTATGGAAGACGCTGTAGCAACCGACCTGTTTATATGTATGACAGAGTCACATAGCAATACGCTTATAAATGCAGGAATTGACGAAAGCAAAATAATCACGCTGAATGTAAGTGACCCATACGGTGGTGATATTCTGGTTTATAAGGCTTGCTGTAACGAGATATACGAAAAGCTTTTGCCGATAAAGCAACAGCTTGAAAGGTTGGAAGAATGAATTTTATTATAAGTAAAATGGATAAAGAAAATACTGAGGCTGTGGCAGAAATTGAAAAAAGCTGCTTCAGCAAGCCTTGGTCATTATCAGCTATAGAGGCTGAGCTGGAAAATCCAAATGCACATTTTTATGTATTGGCAGTTGAGGATAATAACACTGGTGTCAGTAAAATAGTTGGCTATGGTGGTATGCACATTATATTAGATGAGGCTTATATAGCAAATATTGCTGTATTTCCAGATTTCAGAAAAAACGGATTTGGTAAAGCAATAACAACACAGCTTATAAATAACGCTTTAAAGCATAGCTGCGAATTTATTTCGCTGGAGGTACGACCATCCAATACAAACGCTGTAAAAATGTACAGCCTGCTAGGATTTGAGGAAATTGGCAGACGCAGAAATTTTTACTCTGCACCTGTTGAAGACGGTTTAATAATGACTAAATATCTAAATACAAAGGATTGAGAAAATGAAAATTTTATCTATAGAAAGCTCTTGTGACGAAACTGCTGCTGCAGTTGTTGAAAATGGCAGAAATGTACTTTCTTCTGTTGTGGCTTCTCAGGTTGAGGAGCATAAGCTATATGGTGGTGTTGTACCAGAGATAGCCTCCAGACGACACGCAGAGGCTATTACAGGCGTAGTACAGCAGGCTTTAGACGAAGCAGACACTACACTTGACGAAATTGACGCTATTGCTGTTACATATGCACCAGGTCTTATCGGTGCATTGCTTGTGGGTGTTAACTTTGCAAAGGGTTTAGCACTTTCTAAAAATATTCCACTTGTGCCAACACATCATCTTCGCTCGCATATAGCTTCTAACTATATTGCACACGAGGATTTAAAGCCACCGTTTTTATGCCTTGTGGTAAGTGGTGGACACAGCCACATTATACAGGTAAATGATTACACAGATATGAAAATCATAGGCAGAACCCGTGATGACGCAGCAGGAGTAGCCTTTGACAAGGCTGCAAGAACAATGGGTATGCCTTACCCTGGTGGTATTCACCTTGATAAAATTGCAGAGGAAGGCAACCCTGACGCCTACACCCTGCCATTCCCTAAGGTTGTAAATTCTCCATATGATTTCAGCTTTTCTGGCTTGAAAACTGCTGTTATAAACCTTATACACAACGCTTCACAAAAGGGCGAAGAGCTACCGGTGGCAGACCTTTCGGCTTCATTCAGACAAGCTGTTGTAAATTGTCTGACAACAAATCTTATGAAGGCTGCAAAGGATACCAACAGCAAAACAATTGTTATTGCAGGTGGTGTATCAGCAAATTCATTGCTGAGAAAAACTCTGCAACAGCTTTGTGACGAAAACGGATATAAGCTATATATGCCACCTAAAAGCCTGTGTGGCGACAACGCTGCAATGGTTGGTGCACAGGGCTATTATGAATATCTTGCAGGAAATATCGCAGACCAGTCACTTAACGCATTTGCAACTAAATCTATAGAGGAAGGATAACCCCCTATGGAATACATCAAAGCACGCAGTGATGACTGTGATAAAATCTATAAGCTTGTTCAAAGCACCATAAGGGCAGTTTATCCTAAATACTACCCTGCAGAGGTAGTTGACTTTTTCTGTGAGCTGCACAGCAGGGAAAATATTCTTAAAGATATAGAAAACAGCTGTGTAGGTATTCTTACAGACAAGGATAATTTAATAGGCACAGGAAGCTATACAGAAAATCACATCACAAGAGTTTATGTTTCTGTTGAATATCAGAAGCAAGGCTATGGAAGCTACATAATGGATTGTCTGGAAAAAGAAATTTCAAAGCACTATAACACAGTCTGTCTTGATGCTTCACTGCCTGCAAGCCATCTATATGAAAACAGAGGCTATAAAACCATTGAGCATAAAAAATATCCAGTAAAAAATGGTGCAGTGCTTGTTTACGAAATCATGGTAAAAAGCTTAGCAGGTATTTAATCATTTTTACAACCGAAAGCGAAAGCTTGTATGTAAAGCTTATTGATTTTAAGATATACAGGAATTTGCTTTATATAAACATTGTATTAGGAATTTAATTAATATCGAAAAAATTTAAAGGAAATGAAATTGTAATGAAAAATAAATACATAAGACCAGAAATAAATTTTGAATATTTCTTAATCGGCGACCCTATTGCTGCTTCTGGTAATTCCGGTGACGATGACAACGACGAATTTGAGCATGACAACGGTTATGTCGATTTTGATGATTTATTTGATTTCTGATAATTTCATAAAACAAAAAACTCGAATTTCTATTTCAGAAACTCGAGTTTTTTTATTTTATTTACCTTATTAAAAATATATTGATTTTTTCTTGCCCTTTTTGTTTACAGGGTGCTCTTTAATGCTTACAACATATTCAAGATTGATTGCTTCGGTAGAATCGCTTGTTTTAAGTAAAATAGCACTCTCGCCAACCTCTTTAAGTGTACCTAAAAAAGTACCCATATTAAATGTTCGGATAACACAATCCTTATCTATAAATCTTTTTGCAAATTCAACCATTTCTTTTATCTCCTTTTTATCTCTTTTTTGTTTATTCGCTTTCGCTGTACATTATTCTGTCGTGATAACCACAACCAAAGTATAATAATAAACAGCATCCATATTGCAGGATTCAACTGTACACCCCCGTTAATTTTCGCTTATCCATTTATATTAAGACAGCCACGCCAGCTACTTTGTTAAGCTTTTCTGTATGTATCATTTATCTGGGCTATTCTTCTGTTTTATATAGTATACAGTCCAGATAACAGCAGATATCGTAAATGCACCAGCACATATAATTTCTAAAATCAGGTAATCTGCAGATTGGTTATCGGCTATAAAATATTTAAGCAGATTTAAATTCCATACAATCGCACATACTATGCTCGCTATCATAGTAACAGTATTCAATTTATTTTTCATAGGCTTCTTATTCTCCTCAAAAGTTTTAACAAAGATTTACAGCCACATTATAAAAGCTGTTTTGTCTGTGCTGTTATAGCCAGCATTCTGGTAAAAGCTCAAAGTTTTCTCATCCTTTGAACCAGTAAGCAGCATAACCTTATAGCAATTTTCTTCTTCTGCTATTTTCTTTGCGTAATTCAAACATTCTGTGGCATATCCCTTACCACGATACGCTGAATCTGTAACAACATTCTCAACAAAAGCATAGGGTCTTATATTTCTTGTTAAGTTTGGTATAATTACGCACACACATGACGAAACTATCCTGCCGTCTATCTCTTTTACTATGATATGGTGATTTTTGTCACTGATTATCGTGTTCCATGTGCTTTTTAAATGCTCTGTCATTTGTGGAATTTCGTTTTCGTGCAAATGTAAATACAATTCCAGCAGCTGAGTAAGCTCACTTTTATTTACTTCTCTTACCATTTTACAGCAACTCTCTTTACTCTTTATCTTTATCCAAAATGAAGCTAAGTGCAGAAAAAACCGAGCCTATACTTCCGGTTATGATAACCCAGAGTGTTATATTATTATTGATACCACTGGCTGACATATCATATATCATTAATCCTGCACTTGTTACAAGTAAGATTATAGCAAGCACCAGTGCAACCACTGAAGCTTTTATTAATGAATCTTTATTTTCCATTATTGTTACTCCTCAGATTTATCCGTTAATCACATAGTATAGGTTGCGTCCAAACTCGTGCCAGATTTCACCCCATTGTGGATATACCTTTGCAAGAGCAAGTATTCCAAATACTGCAACCACAGCTGTAATAACTTTTTTCTTTTTGCTCATATTCATTTTCTCTCTCCCTTTTCTGTTTTATAAGCTATTGCTTATCAAACATAAGTATTATAGCTTATTTTCTTATAAATTTAAATTATTATTTATACAAATTAAAGCACTGTATTTTTCAAAAAATACAAAATACTAAATAAGACCATTAACTGATATATCCTGAACAGATATTTAAAATATCAGAGTTTGCCCATCTGTTTTTCTTATCAACAGGATTTATTTATACGATAAACAACATAAATGTAAGTAAATCCCAATACATATGCAAGGCTATTGGCACAAGTATATTTTTGCTTTTTATGAATGTGTAGCTAAAAATAATACTCAATATCATAAGCAACAAAAACGCAAGGCTTGTAAAATTGCTTACAAAAACACCATTGCTTATCCATATCGGAAAATGAATCACAAGAAACATTATGGCGTTTATAATTAATGAGAGCCATTTTCTTTTTTGATTAAGGGTCACATTAAGAAACAAACCTCGGAACACTAGCTCTTCTGTAAGTCCTACAAACAACAGAACAATTATGTCATCAAATCCAAATGAGCTGACTATTTCTATCTTACCATTCATAATAATTGCAACAGCTAGGTTATAAGCAGTGAAAATCAAGAAAAACGGCAGATATTTCAGCCAGTTAAGCTTGGTTGAAAACATATCCTTTAACGAAACAAAAACATCTGATTTATATTTATGTATCAGGCAAGCAGCAGGCAATGTCCACAGAAGATTTTTAATAATTCCATCTTCTATTAATGAACGCAAGACTTCATTTTCTATAAAATTATTTATCCCCTTAAAAACAACCAGCTCTGCCAGTGCCCACAGAACATAAAAAGCTACTACATAAATAGCTAAGGGTATCATTTTCTTTTGTTTAGTCATTATTTATACTCTCTTTCAAATTAAGATTTATATATTTCGTAAAAGAAATGTATATTTTGATTTTGCGTAATCCAATGCGATTTCTGAATGTATCAGCAGTGAAACATAATTATTTATGTATACCAATAAAAAACTGAACAGGTCATCTATATATAAAAACACCATTTATTTCTAAATAGGTTCACTTCACAAAATATTATTTAATGAATCAAATATTATTTTTAGCTATCTGTCGGAATACCTGTTGTATTTCCGATATAAGTATACTAGCACGATAATCTGTAATTCATCTGTATTTTCATTTTAAAATTATAGTCAGTATTATTTTTTAGGTTTCAGCTCCACCATTGCTGCATAATGAGTTACCTCAAAGCTATCAGGTGCAATTCTATCCAGCAGTTCTCTATGCTCTTTATCCCATTCCTTTAATTCTGATTCAGATAGTGAAGCACCAATACCTCTTGAAGCACGAACTCTACCGTGCCAGCTTTCTTTTGTAAAAGGCACTTTTATATCATATTCATCACGATAAACAATATCGAAGCATTTAAGCACCTCATCTGAAATATACATTGGCTTTCTTTTTTCTCTTGCTCCGGTCCAATTTGGGCTGTATTTAAGAATAAGCTCTTCGCTGACACCTGCAATTTTATCCTCAAAAGGTAGCCAATCCATATATAAAACCAATAGTCTACCATCGCTCTTTAACATTCTGGCAAGCTTAGGTGCAACACGCTTATGGTTAAAGTACCAAAAGCACTGACACGCTGTGATTACATCAAAGCTATCATCAGGGAAGCTTATCTTCTCTGTTGGAATAGCGTAATAATCTATTTTCATTTCTGAAGCTTCTGATAACAGACGAGCCTCTTTAATCTGGTTTTCTGATATATCAGTACCAATCCATTTTGCACCAAAACGATACATATTTCTTGGCAAAACACCTGTACCTGTGCCTAAGTCAAGAACTCTCTGCCCTTTTGTGCAAAGACCACGCTCTGTTATTTTATTGTAAAAGACTTCAGGGTAAATATCACGATACTTCGCATAATCACCAGAAGCACGCCCCCAATCAAAAGCTTTACCATCGTCTATATTTTTATCTATAATTTCCATATAATCACCTCATTAAACTTTTTCTGAAACTGTAAGCAGATGACCTGACAAGCCTATAATCTCTTCACAGTTGTCTAACATTCTTACTGTATTCATCAATGCGTTTCTTGAAGCCTCGTTTGCCCAAAGCTTTTCAATATCCTTAGCAAGCCATGCACCACCCATTACTCCATGTACCTTTGACTCACTGAAGCCACCTGCAGAAAGCTCGGCTCTCAGCTCCTTTGCTGTATGAAAATGAGCACTGCCTATACCACTATAAATAGTGTTATCAGGGTTTACATGGTTGCCGTCTTTAACCTCTCGTTCAACCATTTTGGTAAAAGCAGAATCCTCAAGTGTTTTATCAGGGTCATCACCAAAAGGATTATACAGTGTTATATTATGAAGCAATACAGAATACGGTGTTAATGTCGCTGTAAACAGAAGTCCACCATCCTTTAACAGTCTACGGCTTTCTTTTATTGCAGATATTCGTTCACTATATTCTGTAATATGATATAATGGCCCCATTAAAAGCACAGCGTCTGCACTTTTGCTTTCTCTTGGCACTGACAGAGCGTCACAAACCTCGGCTGAAGCAAGCTTGCAATCCGGGTATTCCTTCCCAAGCTCCTTGCTCATTTCTATATTCTTCGGGAAAAGGTCAAACAAATGTACCTCGTAGCCAAGTGATGCAAGCCACCATGAATACTCGCCATAAGCACCACCGATATCGTAAATTACAGCTGGTGGCTTTGGTAGTCTTTCCAACAGGATTTCTTTTGTTCTTTCAAATTCTATAAGTCCTATGCCTGTTCTTAGTCTGTTGTGTTCAAAGCCTGACTCGTAATATGTCAGGGCAGAATTGTCTACTGATTTTGATGTTAGATTTTTAACGATAAATTTCTCCTTTAATATAAATTTTTTCGATATAAGTTTTTGTAATATAAATTATTTGTTGGTCAGCATTATCTGAGCTGTTTTGTTGGTGAACGGACTGTCCCGACATATTAAAGCCTCCTTTCTGATAAATAAAAAAACGGTCAAAGGCACGAGCCCTTGACCGTTGATACCTGTAGCTATAAATTACACGCACAACAAATTAAGCCCGTTGCCAAAATACGCCTCGGACTGCTGCTGATTCATTTTTACAAAATTAACATAATAAATCATGGCTGTTGTACTCCTTTAAAAATTTTGCTTATTATAGCACGCAAAAATCTTATTTGTCAAGTAATTTAATCAATAAATATTTTAATTTAGCTGATATTATAAAATTCGCATCTGAAGCAATCAGTATGATTGTCAGAAATTTACCATAGTTTGCTCTTTTTATTATAGGGAATTTCTGATTGAAAACAAATTGTATTCAGAGTATAATCAAAGAGAATGATTATTTATTACAGGAGACAGCTATGAAAAAGATTATATTTACAAAGCTTATGCTTATATCGCCAGATGAAAAAGCATTTGTTAAAGCAAAACTAGAATATGATGACGATGATGATACAGCAAAGCCGTTATCCAGAATAAGCTTAGCATATAATAACACCGAATATTACGGAGAAGGTGTTGATTACCTGTTAACAGACACATTTGCCGACCTGCAAAGCAAGCTGCCACAAAATGTGAAGCTTGCCTGCTGTATGACCTGTTGCTATGGCAATATGTGCCCTTATGGCAACGAAGTAAATAAGCTTTTCTGCTTAAAGGAGAAAAGCCTACGCAACAAGTCAGATGTATGTGAAATATTCGACAATGGAAATACCCCTGAAAAATGCGTGGTTTCTTCTTATGGATACTGTGAAAGCTTCGTTTATCAGAATGATGAGATTTACACCTACAACGATTATTTATACGAATTACGAACAAAGCAATATTAAATACTGATATTTTTCAATAATAATTTACCAGAGAAAACAAAAAACCTGATGAGTACAATCAAGTAATCATCAGGTTTTAATTTTTATTATATGGTTTGCTTTGTTAAGCTATTGAATCTAAGGGTAGATTATTTAACCATGCTTGCAACTTCATCAGCGAAGTTGTCTTCACGCTTCTCAATACCCTCGCCCTTTTCGTAACGAACAAAGCTTGTAATCTTGATGTCGCCAGCTAGCTTCTTAGCAACAGCCTCTGTGTATTTACCAACTGTCATTGAGCTATCCTTAACGAACTCCTGCTCTACTAGGCAGTTCTCCTTGTAGAACTTACCAACTTTACCCTCAACGATCTTAGCCAGAACCTGCTCAGGCTTGTTAGCCATCTTAGGATCCTGCTTCATCTGAGCAACCATGATCTCCTTCTCGTGCTCGATAACCTCAGCTGGAACTGAAGCCTCGTCCAGGT
Source organism: Acutalibacteraceae bacterium (assembly GCA_036301785.1). Classification (GTDB taxonomy): domain Bacteria; phylum Bacillota; class Clostridia; order Oscillospirales; family Acutalibacteraceae; genus CAG-964. The sequence goes on from JAXJDU010000273.1 coordinate 23,009, forward strand.
ACTGTGTGCTTAGAGCTGCAATCTGCATAGCTACATCCTTACCGTAAGCAACAAACTCAGCGTTAGCTGGGTCTACGCTTGTCTCGAAGTTAACGATAACGCCAATCTTACCACCAGCGTGTACATAAGCAACTGTAGGGCCCTCGAACTTTGTAAATCTACGGATCTGAATGTTCTCACCGATTGTAAGAACCTTCTCCTTTAGCATAGCATCAACTGTATCTGTTGCACCAGCTGGTGTGCAAGCTAACAGAGCCTCAACATCTGATGGGTTCTGGTCGATAACTGTATCTGCACATAGCTCTACGAATGCCTGGAACTCTGCGTTCTTAGCAACGAAGTCTGTCTCTGAGTTTACTTCGATAACTACACCAAC
>JAXJDU010000274.1:0-1369 GCA_036301785.1 Acutalibacteraceae bacterium
CATGTGTCCCTTATAAAAAATACTTTAAATCTGTACAAACTAACTGTAAATATTAAAATTTTATCATTGTGCTATAAAGCCATACAGAGTGCAACTCTGACCGATAAATTCCAATTTATTCTTACTTTTAGTTTTGCTTATCAAAAAATTCTATTACACGGTGGTTAAAATCCTTGGCTTCTTCATATGCAGCATGACCCAGACCATCATACATATACAGCTGGCTGTGTGGTATTGCGTTGGCTATTTCTGCTGATGCCTGTGCTGTGACTATTTTGTCTTCTTTTCCACCTATAACTAAAACAGGACAAGCGATTTTATTTAATTCTTCATAGCAATTATGGCTAATACAGGCATTTGCAAGCGTAATAAAACGGTTAAAGCTCTTTGGCTTACCTACCCTGCTAAGCAACGAAAACATCCACCTGCTCTTTTCAAGATACTTCTCTGAATAAGATTTCTCTGCTGTATCTATAAAAATACTTTTATAATCATCTGCATTTGCCATCTGAATCCAGCTGCTGACAACACCTGTCATTGTTTCATTAGGTTTTGATATCGATACAGCTATACAAAGCTTATTGACCTTTTCTGGATAATCAATAGCAAGGTACTGTGCTATCATTCCACCCTGCGACACGCCAAGGACATCTGCCCTCTCTATATTAAGCTGTTGCATAGCAAAGGCAATATCGCTTGCCATTTCCTTTGTAGAAAATTCCTTTGGAAGCTTATTTCTTCTGCTGAAAAGATACACCCGATAATTTTCAGCATATTCTTTATACATAACAGAAAACGGTATTGCATAGCCCTTAACTGTTTTTAATCCATCGCCTAAGCCCGGTATCATTATAAGCTGCTTTTTACCCCTGCCAAAGCAGATATAATCCATATCGGTATTATCTATATTTATTTTTCCGTTTTTTGCATTAAACATTTTGCTTATCCTTTTGTTTTCTTATCTGCTTACAACAGATGTATGTTTTTCCCTGAGGTATGTAGACTCAAGGTCTGACAAATGCAGCTTGACTGCAAGAGGGTATTTTTCGTATGCCTGACTTATTGTATAGCCTGCTGATTCGTCAAATCCACCCATATGCCAACGGATAGCCATAGCCTCATCAATTTTAAGACGCATAAAACGCTCGATTAAAAATACAGATTTTTCACCATGACCATAAGGAAAAGCGTCCTCTATACTGTAATAAGGCACCTTATCCCATTTGCCTGTTTCTTCATTTTTTACATTTCGGGTAGAAACCTTATAGAAATTAGCCTTGCACAGGTCGTGCAAAAGTGCAGTAATAGCAAAGCTTTCTACGCTGTCGGTTTCTTCATCAAAATGCTTTTCCATCATAACATTGAATAC
>JAXJDU010000275.1:0-3855 GCA_036301785.1 Acutalibacteraceae bacterium
CACTCCTCACCTACCTTTTTAAGGATTTTATCAAGACCCTTGTCTAAAAGATAGCATGTGTATGAACCCTCCTGTGGGTTTTCTTTACGCTCGATTACTGTCTGGTAAAGAGCCTGTAAAACATCATTACTCATTTTATTATTCTCCTGTGTTAAAGCTTTTCAGATTTGTATAGAAACAGGTGTGGTTGCCTGTGTGGCAGGCTGCACCTGTTTGCTCTACTGTTATTAATAGTGTATCGTCATCGCAGTCACCGTAAATATCGATAACCTTCTGAAGATGACCAGATGTTGCACCCTTGTTCCATAGCTCTTGTCTTGAACGGCTGTAAAACCATGTGTAGCCGGTTTCAAAGGTTTTCTGCATTGATTCTTTATTCATATAAGCAAGCATTAAAACCTCACCTGTTGATTTTTCCTGAATAATAGCAGGTATCAGCTCGCTTTTTTTAAAAAACTTATCAAAATCCATTTGCTATCTCCCTGTTTACTATTTCGTCTGAAAGTGAAGAAGCCTGAACAGCTGCCTTTAAATCTAAATCGCCTGTATAAATTGCTCTGCCGGTAATTGTACCATAAAGCTTTAAGGCTGATACATTAAGTATATCCTTCAGGCAAGAAATACCACCACTTGCGATAATATTGCAGGATACAGCCTGCTGTAAAGCGTCAAGCTGTGTAAGATTAGGGCCAGAAAGCATACCGTCCTTAGAAATATCTGTAAAGATAATATACTTAACGCCTATATCCTCCATACGCTTTGCAAGCTCAAGGTATTCAATCTCTGACTGGTCTATCCAACCCTCGGCACATACCATGCCATTCATAGCGTCAATACCAACTGCTATTTTGTCGCCGTATTCCTTTACAGCTTCCTTTACAAAGTCAGGATTTTTTACTGCAGCAGAGCCAAGAATTACTCTGTTAATGCCACCATTAAGGTACATTTCTACTCTCTGCATATTGCGTATACCACCACCAACTTCTACATTCAAGCCTGATGATTTAGCAACATCTAAAATCAAATCCTTGTTCTGTACAGAACCGTCCTTTGCACCGTCAAGGTCTACCATGTGCATCCATGTAGCTCCTGCATTTTTAAACCACTGTGCAGTTTCGTATGGGTTTTCTGCAACCTTTTCTACAGTGTTATAGTCACCTCTCTGAAGGCGTACACACTCACCGTCTTTTATATCAATAGCTGGTAAAATAATCATAATAAATTGCCCCTTTCAAGCGATTTTCTAATCAAGAGAGCCTTTTGTAGAAAGTGCCTGTGCTGTACTTGTCTGCTTCATTGCAGCTTTCATAGCGTGTGCAACAGCCTTGAAGATAGCCTCTATAATATGATGGCTGTTTGCTCCGTATTCACTGTTGATATGTAGTGTTATACCTGCATTAAATGCAAAGGCTCTGAAAAATTCCTCTGTCATGCAGCAATCGTATGCACCTACAACTGCCTGAGGATATTCTGCGTTGAATACCAGAAATGGTCTGCCACTTATGTCAACGCTGGCAAAGGCAAGTGCTTCATCCATTGGAATATAGAATGAACCATATCTTTCTATGCCACCCTTATTCCCTAAAGCCTCGTTAAAAGCCTTACCCAGCACAATGCCTGTGTCTTCTATTGTGTGGTGACAGTCAACCTCTAAATCACCCTTTACCTTTACAGTAAGGCCTAGTCCACCATGCACTGCAAAGGCTGTAAGCATATGGTCAAAAAAACCTATGCCTGTGCTTATGTCAACCTTACCACCGTCTAAATTTAATGAAATATTAATTTCTGTTTCTTTTGTTTTTCTTTCTACAACTGCACTTCTCATTGAAGTTACCTCTTAATTTAAAAATTCATTCAGCAGCTTTATTACAGCCTTATTTTCTTCTGTTGTACCGGCTGTAATTCTAAGATAATCATTCATCAATCTTATAGCTACTCCCTTACTCAAAAAGAAATCGAAAATCTCTTTGCTAAGTGGTGTTTTTATAAAGATAAAGTTTGAGCAACCACTTACCAAAGATAACTTGTCAGGATTTGCCTTTTCAATCTCTTTTAGGTCATTATACAAACTTTCTCTTAAAGTTACAATAGTATTTTTTCTGTTTTGTAAAAATTCTTTATTATTATATATCAATTCACCAATTTTTTGTGTAACTGTGTTGACATTATATGGTGATTTTACTGCCTTAAGGGCTGTTGTGTTAACCTTGTTTGTAACAGCAAAGCCTAATCTGATAGCAGCAGCACCAATAGCTTTTGATGCTGTACGCATAATAATAAGGTTGTCGTAGTCGTTTACAACATCTAACAGTGATGTATTCCAGAAGTCCATATAGGCTTCATCAAGAATTACAAGTGCGTCTGTTGATGTTATAAGCTTGATTACATCTTCCCTGCTTACACCCTTTGATGTAGGGTTACAAGGGTTAGAGAAAATAACACCCTTTGCATTATTCCTGTTTACTGTATCAATAACAGAATCTATATCAACTGTTAAATCTGCATTTTTAGCAGCCACTACACAGTTAAGCTCTGCTATTGATGTATAAAAGCGATACATAGAGAAATCCGGCTCTACTGTAACAACTGTATCACCTGACATAAAGAATGATGACATAAGCACTGTTATAAGCTCATCTGAGCCATTAAAGGCTGTTACATTTTCTACATTGATACCATAATAGCTGGCAAAAGCGTTGCACAGGTTGGTAGCGTAAGGGTCTGGGTAACGGTTGTAGTCAACAGTTGCAACAGCCTCTTTAATCTGCTGTATAATATCATCTGGCAGATTAAAGCAGGATTCGTTTGCGTCCAGTCTTATGCTGTAATCACCTGTAATTGGTGAATAAGGTGTTAGCTCACATATTTTTTTATTTAATGTATACACTGGTTATCAGTCCTTATTTTCGTTTTCTTTACGCACAATAATTGAATTAGCGTGTGCTGTTAAGCCCTCTGCATTTGCAATACGGATAATATCATCTGCGTCTGCAAGCAAAGCCTCTTTTGTATAGTAGATGAAGCTTGATTTTTTAATAAAGCTGTCTACTGAAAGTGGTGAGAAGAATTTGGCTGTACCACTTGTTGGTAAAACATGGTTAGGACCAGCGAAGTAATCTCCCAATGGCTCTGGTGAATAATTACCTAAAAATACTGAGCCTGCGTTATCCAGCTTACCGATATACTCCATTGGGTTTTCAACACAAACCTCAAGGTGCTCTGGTGCAAGAATATTTGCAAATTCTACTGCTTCGTTAATATTACGGCAAACAATAATTACGCCGTAGTCTGCAAGTGATTTTTCGATAATCCCTTTACGGCTTAGTGTTGCACTCTGCTTTTTAAGCTCGTCAATTACTGCGTCTGCCAAAGCTTCGTCATCTGTCAGCAGAATTGAAGAAGCAAGCTTATCGTGCTCTGCCTGTGACATAAGGTCGGCAGCAAGATAATCAGCTCTTGCAGTTTTATCAGCAATTACAAGAATTTCTGATGGGCCAGCGATCATATCAATATCAACAGTACCAAAAAGTAGCTTTTTAGCTGTTGCAACAAAGATATTACCAGGGCCTACTATTTTGTCAACCTTTGGTACACTCTCTGTGCCATAAGCAAGTGCTGCTACAGCCTGTGCACCACCCATCAGGAATACTCTGTCTACACCTGCAATATAAGCAGCAGCCATAATATCTGGGTTTGGTTTACCGTCCTTTGATGGTGGTGTAACCATTACTATTTCTTCACAGCCAGCAATTTTAGCTGGAATAGCGTTCATAAGTACAGATGATGGATATGCAGCTGTACCACCTGGTACATATATACCAACTCTTTTTAAGCCTCTTACACGCTGTCCAAGAA
>JAXJDU010000276.1:0-3874 GCA_036301785.1 Acutalibacteraceae bacterium
GCTATTAATAAAATGATGACAATTTTATCTGCTACTTTGTTGGCTGGTAGCTTATACGAGAATGTTACAGGACAAATGATTTCAGATAAAACTGGAGATTATATGGCAATGATAATTATTGCTATTGGAGTTGTTATTCTAGTGTATGATTATTATATTAAGCCTTTAAAAAGAAAATAAGAAATATTATATTTAATAGCAATAAATTTTTATCAGGAGATGATTTTATGCTTACTCATATTGGTACACAAACTATAGAAACAGAAAGATTGATACTAAGACCATTCAAGTACAGTGATGACGATGCTATGCTTAAATATTGGGTAGCAGACGAGAAAATCCAAGCACTTTATTCAGAGCCTGTTTATTCTACAAAAGAAGAGGTTAAGGGCTTGCTTGATAAATATATAGGATCATATCAAAGAGAAGATTACTACCGTTGGGCAGTTATTGATAAAGAAAATAATGAGTGTATAGGACAGATAGCCTACTTTTTAGTAGACAGCAAAAACCATTTTGCAGAAATTGAGTATTGTATAGGCTCACAGTTTCAGTGCAGAGGCTATGCAACCGAGGCTACAAAGTCTGTTATAGATTACGGCTTTAATAAAATTAATCTGCATAAGGTGCAGATATGCACAAAAACAATCAACGCACCATCAAAGCGTGTAATTGAGAAATGTGGCTTTACTTACGAGGGTACACTGCGTGATTATTTCTATATGAATAATCAGTATGTGGGCAGACTGTTTTTTTCAATCCTGCGTGAAGAATACGAAAATAAGAAAACAGAATAAATGTATTTAAGTTTTTTGTGATAAAGATTGAAGGGTAAACGAATGATTAGTGATGTTGTTAAAAGCTTTGAAAAGTGGGCAGTTGAAAATAGCTGGAATATAGAACCAGCAAATGAACCAAAAGCCCTACCACAGACAGTTATTGACAGATATAAAAATATACCTGCAGATTGGGTTAATTTTATTTCTTGCTTTCACTCAATTTTAAATAACGAAGAAAATATGTGGTTTCTAACAAGTGATAATTTTATAGAAGGCACATGGCGATATAACGAATTTGAAATTATGAGCCTTGAAGCAGCAGAGGATGACGAGGAGTGGACAGAATCGATAAAGCTTTTCTGGGATAATAACCTGCCTGTAATAATGAGCGTAGGTGGTGATTATCAATATTACGCTATTGAAATAAGCTCTGGCAAAATCGTTCAGGGCTGGGAGCCTGAATTTGAAGAAGTAGAGTATGTTGCAGATTCGTTTGCTCAGTTTTTAGAAAAAATTATTTCTGGTGAAATTCATCTGGGAATTTAAATAATTATTTATCAAGTAAATGTATGCAAATTCGTTATTTACAGTAATTGCAATTTGCTTTTATATAAAGAATAGATTATAATGTATGTATGAATAAGCTCTGGGTAAGGAGGTAAATTATGGAAAACAATGAAATAAAAGATGTTGTAAAAGAGGTATGTATTACAGAGGATATAATAGAAATGCCTGTGCTTGCACTCAGAGGAATGGTAGTGTTCCCTGGTATGCTATTGCATTTTGATGTAGGCAGAAAAATGTCTGCACTTGCAATTGAAAAGGCAATGAAAACCGACCAGAAAATCTTTGTTGTTGCACAGCGTGACATTGATGTTGATAACCCAACACTAAAGGATTTATACAAAATAGGTGTAATTGCAGAAATCAAGCAGATTTTACGCCAGCCAGAAAATGTAATCCGTGTTGTTGTAGAGGGCAAGCAAAGAGCAAAGCTACTTTCACCAGGTGAGAAAAAGCCATATCTTACTGGTGTTATTGCTCCTGTTATCGAGCAGAATGTAGAAACAATCGAACAGGTTGCTCTTGCAAGGTCACTGAGAGAAACCTTTGACACATTCCTTACATTTGTGCCAAAGTTCCCGTCTGATGTTATATACAAGGTAAATGTATGTAAGGATAACGGTGTGCTTTGCGACCTTATAGCCGGTAATACAAGAATGAGCTATAAGGATAAGCAGGAAATCCTTGAGGATTTAAATATTGATGACAGACTTGACGACCTTATACTGCATCTTTCAGAAGAAGCCTATATCCTGTCAGTTGAGGACGAGGTGCAGAAAAAGACACGAGAGAAAATTGACGAGCACCAGCGGGAGTATTTTCTGCGTGAACAGCTTAAGGTTATTGAAGAGGAGCTTAATATCGACAGCGAAGAGGCTGAAGAGGTAAGCGAATATATGCAGAGAATTGAAGAGCTGAAGCTTCCGGAGGAAACCGAAAAGGTTCTTGTAAAGGAATGTCAGAAGCTTATCAATCTTCCATCAGCGTCGCAGGAAGCTAATGTAATACGCAATTATCTTGATTTATGTCTTGATCTGCCATGGAATACCTTTGATAAAGAGGTTATCTCTATAAAGTCAGCTAAAGATGAGTTAGATAAAAATCACTATGGACTGACAAAGGTAAAGGACAGAGTTTTAGAGGCGTTGGCTGTGCGTAAGCTTTCACCAGATGTAAAGGGTCAGATACTTTGCTTTGTAGGCCCACCTGGCGTTGGTAAAACCTCAATAGCACAGTCTATTGCAAAGGCTGTTAACAGAAAATGTCAGAGAATAGCTCTTGGTGGTGTTCACGACGAGTCAGAAATAAGAGGTCATCGCAGAACATATATCGGTGCTATGCCTGGCAGAATTATGAACGCTATAAAGCTTGCAGAAACCTCTAACCCTGTGTTGGTGCTAGACGAGATTGACAAGCTTGCAAGCGACTACAAAGGCGACCCTACATCTGCACTGCTAGAGGTGCTTGACGGTGAGCAGAATAATAAGTTTGTAGACCACTATATTGACCTGCCTTACGATTTAAGCAAGGTGTTCTTTATAGCAACAGCAAACGATTATTCCTCAATCCCTGCACCACTTCGTGACAGAATGGATATAATAGAAATCGACAGCTATACAAGAGAAGAAAAATATAATATAGCCACAAAGCACCTGTTGCCAAGGGTGATGAAAAACTGTGGTATAAAGTCAACTCAGTTCAAAATTACAAAAACTGCAATGTACGACCTGATTGACAGCTATACAAAAGAGGCTGGTGTGCGTACACTTGAAAGACGCATTACTGACCTGTTAAGAAAAACAGCAGTACATATAGTAGAGGACGAAAGCTACAAGCTTTCTGTAACTCTTAAAAATATTGAGGATATCCTTGGCCCTAGAAAGTACAAGCCAGAAACTACCGATAAAAACGATACAGTAGGCCTGGTAAATGGTCTTGCGTGGACATCTGTGGGTGGTACAACTTTGCCTATAGAGGTGGCACTTCTGAAGGGTACAGGCAAAATAGAGCTTACAGGCTCATTAGGCGATGTAATGAAGGAGTCTGCTAAAATTGCAATAAGCTGTGCAAGAACAATGGTTGACACTCTGAAAATCGATCCGGATTTTTACAAGAATTATGACATACATATACATGCACCAGAGGGAGCTGTGCCAAAGGACGGTCCGTCAGCAGGTATAACAATGACAACAGCACTTATCTCTGCTTTGACAAATAAGGCAGTAAGAAAGGATGTTGCAATGACTGGTGAAATTACACTTCGTGGCAGAGTTTTGCCTATAGGTGGCTTAAAAGAAAAAGCAATGGCTGCGTATAGAGTGGGTATGAAGACTGTAATAATTCCAGAGGATAATGTACCTGATTTATTCGAGGTTGACCCTGTTGTGAAAGAGGCTGTAGAGTTTGTAGCAGTTTCTGATATTAAACAGGTGCTTGATGTTGCACTTGTTCATGACAAGGCTACAAAGGAAAAGCCAAGAGCAAAGCAGGCAGCTAAAAAAAGCACAACAGTAGAACAAACTGTATAATAA
>JAXJDU010000277.1:0-10850 GCA_036301785.1 Acutalibacteraceae bacterium
GAATAGTGCTGTGCCAACACCCCCAGTGCCACAGTGGAGTAATCAGACACCGGTAAACCCAGTGCCAACACCCCCAGTGCCACAGTGGAGTAATCAGACACAGGTAAGTCCAGTGCCAACACCCCCAGTGCCACAATGGAGTAATCAGACACCAGTAAACCCAGTGCCAGCACCCCCAGTGCCACAGACAACTGAGCAAACACAGGTAAATAACAGTCAGCCTGTTGCAGATAAAGCTGATAATGTATATAGTCAGGCTGCACCTGTAAATCGGACTCCTGTTTACCAGCAGCAGACAGCTGTTGCCGGTAATGTTTATCAGGCTGAGCAGCAGGGTTGCAGTTCAGAGTTGCCACATATAGAGTATGTACCATATATTCCAGGTGCAGCCTTGCCAAAGGGTGCTGTGCCACAGTTTATTAATGGTGGCTGGTATTATCCGGTAACTGTTAAGGGTAAAAAGCGTAAAAAAGATAAAAAGAAGATGAAAACCTCGGTTAAGGTTTTTATGGGTATATTGATAGGTATGAGCGTTGCCAGCATAGCTTTGTATGTGGGCTGGATATCAAGGTTCAAGATTGACAAGCAGGTTGCAGATGATTTGTTCAGCTTTGAGTCAAGTGTAAGTGAGAAAGAGGATAACGAGGACTTGATAGGCAAGCTTGCAAATCCGAATGGCCCTGAAATCAAGCTTAACGGCAACCAGACCAAAGACGGCTCTACAGAAAAGGCGTACGAGGTTCTGTCGGAAAGCGTTGTGTCTATATCTGTGTATGAAGATGACGAAGACCCTGCAACAGGTTCTCCTATAAGTGAGGGTACAGGAATTATAATAAGCGAGGATGGCTATATAGCAACAAACAGTCATGTTATTCTTGATGATATCAGCAGTAATGTATGGGTAACAACAAAATCAGGTGATGTTTACCATGTGGGAATAGTCGGCAATGATGTTCGTACCGATTTAGCTGTTCTTCTTTGTAAAGAAGCAAGAAAATGGAAGCCAGCAGACTTTGCAAACTCAGACGAGCTGAAGGTTGGTCAGGATGTAGTTGCAATAGGCAGTCCTGGTGGCTCAAGCTATTCAAACTCGTTGACAAGAGGCATTGTTTCAGCTCTTGACAGACCACTAAGTGGTACTGCTGTTACATATATACAAACAGACGCAGCCATTAACCCTGGTAACTCTGGTGGACCACTTGCCAATATGAATGGTCAGGTAGTAGGCATAAACACAATCAAGGTTGTAGATACCCAGTTTGAGGGTATGGGCTTTGCTATTCCAAGCACAAAGATAAAAGAGGTTGTTGATGAAATTATCAAGAATGGCTATGTAACAGGCAGAGTAAGGCTTGGTGTAATGATTACAGAGTTTTCTGACTCAACAGCTAAATATTATAACGCAAAGCCTGGTGTTAAGGTTGAGGATATAGATAAAGAAAGCTCGCTTTATGACGGTAAGGTGAAAAAAGGTGATATAATCACAGCAATAGACGACAAGCCGGTTACAAGCCTTGTAAGCCTGTATGATGCACTCGATTCTTATGAAGAGGGTGATACCGTAGAGCTGACTGTTTATAGAATCAATAAAAAGGATACCGAGAAAAACGAGGAGTTTAAGGTAAAGGTTAAGCTTCTTGGGGATTGATTCAATTTGCTTTAGTCTGGTGAATTTCGGACTGTTATTTTAATTGCATATAAAACTTTCCGGTTCTAACTGGTAGACAACTTATCGGTGTGTGTTTCACCTGAAATCGTTGTGATATGTTGTGCATTAGATGAATTTTGCTCGAAAAACATTTACACTGTTAAAACAAAAACAGTGTAAATTAGGATAAAACAATATTAAATTACTAGGAGTGAACAAAATGGAATTAAACGATAAAATATATGATGAAATAGTAGCTCTGTGCGAGGCTGGTGACGAATATTGTGAGGAAGAAAAATATGATATAGCCATACAGAAATATCAATCAGCACTTGCACTTATCCCGGAGCCTAAATACGACTGGGAAGCCAGCACATGGGTTTATGTTGCAATAGGTGATGCTTATTATATGCAAGATAAATATAGTGATTCTTTAAATTATTTTTCAGAGTCGTTAAAATGTCCTGACGGCACTACAAACCCTTTTATATTGCTAAGACTTGGTGAATGTTATTATGAGCTTGGCAATATAGACCAGGCTAAAGAGTATCTTTTAAGAGCGTTTATGCTGGAAGGCGAAGAGATATTTGACGGAGAGTGTGAAAAATATTTTGAGCTTATTCAGAATATGGTGGATTAGTATGTGTTATTTAGTAGAAGGGTAATTTGTTTAGTAAACAGAATTGCACTCAAAAGCAAAGGCAATGTGACGGCTTAAAAGCCATGCACATTGCCTTTGTTTTTTATAAAGCCTGTAGCTATATGGGTGGTTGTATAGCTGGATGTTATCCAGTAGCTTATCAGGCAAATATTATAAAGTTTACATTATAATATTTGCTGTTTATACTGTCAGCAAAATGAATTTACTATAAATCAATGCTTGCCACAGTGGTCACAGCCATCTCTTAAATCTGTTACCTTAGGTGGGAAAAACTCATCTGTCGGGAATTCTATGCGTTCAAACATTTCGCATGGGTCGTCAGAGGTAGTAACACACTCTTTATCAGGTATGCAGAAGTCGTAGGATGGTACAAGCATTTGTACATTGCGTTCAATCTGCACGATTGTGAATATGCCGATTGTTGCAAGAATATTCTTTTCAGGCTCGCCACAGAAATCTCCACCAAAACGGCTGTGTATGCACTTTGGTATTCTGCAGCAAGGTGAGCATTTGCACGCTGGTGGTGCTATTCTGGCACTTAAACCAATCGGCTTTGCCACCTGCACAGTAGCCTTAGGCAGGTTTTTGCTTGGTGGGTTTTGCATATCTGGGTCACTTAAAACATAGTCAGAGCTGAATACCTTTACATTGCCTTCACTGCCATATAATACAACCTTTTTATTGAACACAGACAAGCCCTTTACAGATACAGGCATAGCAGCAGGTGCCATAAATACATCAAGCTCAACCTCGAAGAAGTATGTCATGTCTACGCTGTAAAAGCCCTTGTGGAAAGGTACAGGCTCAAGGTCTATGCATACTGTGATTACCTCAACATCTCTTATTCTTACATTGTTAGCCTTGTTGATGATGATTTGCGATTGTTCGGTAAAATAAACAGGCAAATCCTCAAGGCAGTTTTTGTCGCCACAGCTGTCGTATACACGGTAAGCGTCTATACAAACGGTTTCTTTTGCACATTGCTCGGTTGGTTGGTTAAATTCAGAAAAATCTGCCATAATGCTCTCCTTACTGATTTATTTACTACCATATTATGTAATAAAGTCTTTTAGGTGAATGTATGTATATTAACAGTATATTAAAATATGGTTTTTATAAATTATTTACAAAAATTATTTTGTTATTACTTTTGCTTATAATTCAACAGGAATATTTGTGCAAAATATAAATTTAATTTTGATTGTGCATAAAATATAAAATAAAACTTGCAATAATGGTGTTCGTATGATAGAATGACAAACAAGGAGCATATCGTGATTTGAAATAATGTGTACTTTTCACAAATGCTCGAATATATAAGAAGAAAAAATTTTTTTAATGAGAAGGAGAAAAAGACTATGAACAAGGTAACAAAATTAGCTGCCCTATTTATGGCACTATGCGTAAGCACTTCTGCAGTTGCTCTGACAGGTTGTTCAGGCTCAGAAGAGGGTTCAGAAACAAAACTAGACAGTAGCTCAAAAGTTGATACATCAAGCGTAAAAGAGATTTATTATCTTAACTTTAAGCCAGAAATTTCTGACAAGTATGAGGCTATTGCTGCTGAGTACGAGAAGGAAACAGGCATTAAGGTAAAGGTTACAACAGCTGCTTCTGGTGAATACGAGAAGACACTTACAACACAGATTGCAAATGCAGACACAGCTCCATCAATCTTCCAGATCAATGGTCCTGTAGGTTACCAGAACTGGAAAGACTACTGTGCAGATCTAAGTGGCACAGAGCTATACAACATGCTATCAGATAAGAGCCTTGCTGTAAAGGATGGCGAGGGTGTATTTGCTGTTCCTTACGCTGTTGAGGGTTACGGTATCATCTATAACAACGCTATCATGACAAAGTACTTTGAGTCAGATAAGAAGACAACAGAGTTCAAGAGCATGGATGAGATCAATAGCTTTGATAAGCTAAAGGCTGTTGTTGAGGATATGACAAAGATCAAGGCTGATCTTGGCATTAAGGGCGTATTCGGTTCAACATCACTAAAAACTGGTGATGACTGGAGATGGCAGACTCACCTGATGAACCTACCTCTATACTATGAGTTCAAAGAGGGTGGCAGCTCAATCGTTAACGCACTGAACGCTACAGAGCTTCAGTTTACATATGCTGACAACTACAAGAACATCTTCGATCTATATACAAACAACTCTTGCACAGAGAAGAACAAGCTAGGTTCTAAGACAGTTGACGAGTCAATGAGCGAATTCGCTATTGGTGATGTAGCTATGATTCAGAACGGTAACTGGGCTTGGTCACAGGTTTCAGGCGTTAAGGGTAATGTTGTTGCTGAGGAAGACATTAAGTTCCTACCAATCTACACAGGTGTAGAGGGTGAAGAGGCTCAGGGTCTATGCGTAGGTACAGAGAACTACTTCGCTATCAACAAGGATGTAGATCCAGCTGTTCAGCAGGCTTCAATTGACTTCCTAGAGTGGCTGTTCTCATCTGACTATGGTAAGAAGGCTGTTGTAAACGATCTAGGCTTTATCGCTCCATTTACAACATTTGCTGACGACGAGAAGCCAAGCGATCCACTTGCTAAAGAAGTTCTTAACTGGATGAGCAAGGATGGCATTTCTTCTGTAGAGTGGACATTCAACGGTATGCCAAGTGAGCAGTGGAAATCAGACCTAGGTGCAGATCTTCTTGAGTATGTTCAGGGACAGAAAGAGTGGAAAGATCTTGTTACAGAAACAAAGGATGGCTGGGCAACAGAGGTTAGCCTAAAGGCTGAATAATCACTTAACTAAGATTATTTAATATGTCCTATTACTCCCACATCCTTAGGGGTGTGGGAGTTTATATTTTATATTAAAAAAGGGGGAGTAATACAATGCAAAACGCAATAAAAAAATGGTTCCCGTTATTTGTATTACCTACGGTAGTAGCATTTATTGTTTCGTTTATTGCACCATTTTTAACAGGTATTTACTTGTCGTTTAACAAGTTCAGAGCTCTGGACTTTGATAAAATGAAGTGGGTTGGACTTAGCAACTATGAAAAAGCATTTGCTGATACTGCTTTTGTAGACGCTTTGTGGTTTACTGTAAGATTTACAGTAGTGTCTGTTATCACTATAAATGTTATTGCTTTTTTACTTGCGTTACTTTTAACAAAGGGAATAAAGGGTACTAACATTTTCAGAACAATATTCTTTATGCCTAACCTTATTGGTGGTATCGTACTTGGTTATATCTGGCTGATGATTATCAACGGTGTGTTGTCATACTTTGATGTATCAATCACATACGACGCTAATTATGGTTTCTGGGGATTGGTAATACTTATGAACTGGCAGCTGATAGGCTATATGATGATTATTTATATAGCTGGTATACAGAATGTATCGCCAGACTTGCTGGAGGCTGCTGATATTGACGGTGCTACAAACTGGCAGAAGCTGACAAAGATTACTATTCCACAGGTTATGCCTTCAATTACTATCTGTACATTCCTTACACTTACAAACTCATTCAAGCTGTTCGACCAGAACCTTGCTCTTACAGCAGGTGCACCTGGTAAGCAGACACAGATGCTTGCACTTGATATCTATAACACCTTCTATGGCAGATCAGGCTATTTTGGTGTAGGTCAGGCAAAGGCTGTAGTATTCTTTGTGATTGTTGCAGTTATTGCTTTAGCTCAGCTTTACTTTACAAGAAGTAAGGAGGTAGAAAGCTAATGGCTGAAATTCATGTTCAGAAGCCTGTAGTAGGTGACAAACCAGCAGGCAATCACGAGCCTAAAAAGGCTGTAAAGGCTGTACAAAAAGAAACAGGTGCCAAGCCTAAAATGCCAAAGCAGAAAATGAAGGCAAAGGATATACCTTTCCTGATTTTGCTTATTATTCTTGCTGCTGCATTCATAATGCCTATTTTGCTGGTACTTATGAACTCATTTAAGGGTAAGCTTTATCTGGGTACAGACCCATTTGCATTCCCTAATAAAGAGTCCTTTGTTGGTCTGGATAACTACATTCAGGGTGCAGATAAAATAGACCTGTTTCCAGCGTTTTTTACATCTGTATTTATAACAGTATTTTCAGTGCTGTTACTTGTTGTGTGTACATCTATGTGTGCATGGTTTATCGTAAGAGTTAAAAAGTGGTATTCACAGCTGCTTTATTTGCTGTGTGCATTCTCTATGATTGTACCATTCCAGATGGTAATGTACCCAATGACACAGATTGCATTCAAGCTACATCTTGCAAATATGTTTGGTATTATATTTGTATACCTTGGCTTTGGTGCTGGTCTGGCTGTATTTATGTTTGTTGGATTTATCAAGGGTGTACCTCTTGAGATTGAGGAGGCTGCAATGATAGATGGTTGTGGCCCTGTAAGAACATTCTTCTTAGTTGTATTCCCAATATTGAAGCCAACAGCTATTACAGTAGCTATTCTTGATGCAATGTGGATATGGAACGACTATCTGCTTCCTTATCTGCTGTTAGGTTCAACAGAGACAAGAACACTTCCTATGGCTATTCAGTACCTGAGAGGTGGCTATGGCTCTATTGATATGGCTAATATGATGGCTATGATTATTCTTTCAATTATTCCTATTATTGTATTCTATCTGTTCTGTCAGAAGTATATTATTAAGGGTATAGTAGCAGGTGCTGTTAAGGGATAATAGCGTAGCTTGAATTAATTAAATAACTTAGTTTGTACCCCCATAGGTAACTGCGTTACGCTTACCTGTGGGGTGTTGTTTTATGTAAACGAAACGCAAAAAGCTTGGATGTAGCCTTTAAAAAGGTTAACCCAAGCTTTTTTACAGATGAGAGCATAAGCTCACACTTAATTAGTAATTGTAATTATGAATTATGAATTATGAATTATGAATTATGAATTATGAATTATGAATTACCATTACTGTTAGGCAGTACATTGAAATTCCTTGAAGGACGCTGACCCGGATAATAGAAGTAAACAAACTTTATAGAGAATATGTCGCAGACAATATAGTTGTTATGTACATCGTCGTAAAGCGTTACAAAGCTTGTGCCCACAAAGTAGAGTATACCCTGCTTGCGTGTCATTCTGTCAGTGCCTATAAGGAATTCAGCAACCACATATTCGCCTATATTATCAGACAGAATTTTCTGCATAGAGCCTTGCATTTCAGGTGTATTGAAATTTTGCTGAGGAGGGGTGTTGAAGGTACGGTCTTCGGATATATTGCTGTATGTACCGTCGTCCTGCAAGCGTTGCAGATTTTCCGGTGAGTTCATATTATTTCTTGTATTGTTTCTCATATTATTGCCCATGTTGTTATTCATATTATTCATATAAGCCTCCATTAATCGTTATGTATCAGCGTAAGCAGGAGTAGGATTGTAAAAGCAATGGTCGCCTATGCGTATTACAAATTCGCCTACATTAGATGGGAAATACTGTCTGCACCTAGGGCTGAAAGGATTAAAATACCACAACGCAAAGCCTAAATTTGTCAGACGGTTGCCAGCGATTGCCCAGTTGGCGACATCGTAGTGAATTTGCTCGGGTCGCATATTATATATATTCTGCTGATTATAGCTGCCACGGATAGTTTCTCTTACGCAATCAAACTGTCCGGGCTGATAAATTACTGCTCTTACTGTGCTTTCAAGTCTGCCGTATTCTCCGTAGGTGATGTTAACACGATTCATCACCACACAGGCAACAGCCTTCATACCATTTTCACCTTCTCCACCAGCCTCACACTGTACAATGCGTGCCAGAATTTCCAAATCAGAAAAAGCCATTTTATCACCCCTTTGCTACAGGTCGGGTAATAACAATATATTCGCAATATCTGTTGCATATGCGTGAAGGTGTAAATGAGCAACAAAAAAGCGACACCCTTTTAAGATGTCGCAGAAAAAATATATTCAATCTATAAGATTTTCTCTGTCGAAAAGAGGAGAATCGAAAAAGTCCTTCAGTGTGATTTCAAATCCCTCACAGATTTCGTGAATAATACGCATTTTCATACTGGGGAAAGAGCAGTTTATAATAGTGCTTAGTGTAGATTGTGGCACACCACTTTTTAAAGAAAGCTGGTATTGTGTTAAGCATCTTTCTTTGCATAGCTCGGTTATTCTTTTAGAAACAGCTTCGTTCAGTTGCATGTTATTCACCATAAACAATAAGCTGTGTAATACCGTCCTGATTTATGTATATGTCTTGGTTATCACCAGTGATATTTTCTTTAAAGAAAGAAACCTCATAAACCTTTTCTTCAGAATCATAAGCGACATCGATAGTATCATAATCAACAGTACATTCATTCTTAGCAAGAGAAATAGCCTGTTCACTGTTTTCAATGCTGGATTTCTTGGTGTTTACAAAGCCTGTACGCTTTATACCTGCTGTTTCTGTTTTGTAATATTCACAGGTCTTTTTATACGAAAAGGTATTTACAGTGTCAGCAGTTGTAACAGATGTGCTATTATTATTTGTGCTCTTTTCGGCTTGCTGAGCAGAACAGCCACAGCAAAGTAAAAGTGTAACGACTATTAAGCATACTATTCTTTTCATGGTAATACCTCCTTTTTACTAGAATAGCATTGCTAATGAGTAAAGGCAATGAATTAATAATGAATAATCTGATAAATTTATATTTTGTTGTTTATATGCAAAGAATAAAGATAAATGTTGTTAGTTTTAACGAAGTTGCTAAAAATAAGAAAAATGAATAATGTTAATTGTTGAAAATAAAGTGTCTGTAGGTTATAATAATATACAGCTATATAAAACAGTGGAACAGACTTGTTTTATTTACAAAATTTAATAATAAAGGAGTGGATGCAATGAATGCCGAAAAAACAGTTGAAAGTGCTTTGAGCCTGGCTGAAAAAACCTCGATATCTCTTGAAATCCTGATAACAGGCTTCGTGGTTGTTTTTGCAGTGTTGGTTTTGTTGATATTGCTTATCTCAGTTTATGGTACGATTGTTTCTAAGGCTGAAAAGGCAATAGCTGATAAAAAGGCTGCAAAAGAAGAGGCTGAAAAATCAGCAAAAGAAGCTGTTAAGGTTGCCGATGTATCACCAGTACAAGCACCTGCACCAGTTGCAGAAAACGGACTTACAGACGAAGTGATTGCTGTTATTGCAGCAGCAGTTGACGCAATGTATGGACAAGGTACTGTAAAGGTGAAGTCAATCAAAAGAGTTCCTCAATCTCGACCTGTATGGAGTACAGCCGGAATTATGGATAACACAAGACCATTTTAATGTACGATATATCAGAGAAAGGGATGGATTTTTGAATGGAAATTTTACAAGGCTTTTTAGATGCACTTGTGGGATTGTATCAAAGCTCAGGTATTGCTACTCTGGCGTGGCAAAACTATGTAATGATATTAGTATCAATCGTACTTCTGTATCTTGCAATCAAAAAACAATATGAGCCAATGCTGTTGTTACCAATAGCATTTGGTATGCTGCTGGTTAATCTATATCCAGCAATTATGGACGCTCCAGCTACAGAGCTTATCGAAAGAGCTGTGTACGAAGCTTCTCACGGTGGCGAAAAACAAAGCTACGCAATAACAATTATCAACGGAATTGAATATTACAATGTACCACAAAATGGTGGTTTGTTCTATTATTTGTATCAGGGTGTTAAGCTTGGTATCTATCCACCACTTATCTTCTTAGGTGTAGGTGCTATGACAGACTTTGGCCCACTTATTGCTAATCCAAAGAGCTTTATTCTTGGTGCAGCAGCACAGATTGGTATTTTTGCCACATTTATAGGTGCTATCTTCCTGGGCTTTACTCCTCAGGAGGCAGGTGCAATCGGTATTATTGGTGGTGCCGATGGACCTACAGCAATCTTTGTAACCTCAAAGCTTGCACCACATCTGCTTGGCCCTATTGCAGTTGCAGCTTATTCATATATGGCGTTGGTGCCAATTATACAGCCACCTATTATGAAGGCTCTTACAACTAAAAAAGAGCGTGCTATTGTAATGACACAGCTAAGACCGGTATCTAAGCTGGAGAAGATTATCTTCCCTATACTTGTTACAATAGTTGTTGCAATTTTCTTGCCAGACGCAGCACCACTTGTAGGTATGCTGATGCTTGGTAACCTGTTCAGAGAAAGTGGCGTAGTAGACAGACTATTTAAAACAGCACAGAATGAACTGATGAATATTGTAACTATCTTCCTTGGTGTTACAGTTGGTGCAACAGCAAAGGGTACAGTATTCCTGAAGTGGGACACACTAAAGATTATTGCACTTGGACTGATTGCGTTCTGCATAGGTACAGCATTCGGTCTTGTATTTGGTAAGCTGATGTGTATTGCGACTAAGGGTAAGGTGAATCCACTTATCGGTAGTGCAGGTGTATCGGCAGTGCCAATGGCTGCTCGTGTTGCACAAAAGGTAGGACAATCAGAAAACCCAACAAACTTCCTGTTAATGCACGCAATGGGTCCAAATGTAGCCGGTGTTATTGGTTCAGCCGTTGCAGCAGGTGTATTACTTGCAGTTTTAGGTGGTTAATTTATAATTAAATAA
>JAXJDU010000278.1:0-4412 GCA_036301785.1 Acutalibacteraceae bacterium
CCTTTCCTGACATAGGTTGCAGGTGCTCCTGCCTTCATAAGGTCTGCAATGCCTGTAAATAAATCTATACAAATAATGTCAAGGGTAGCCAATGATTCATCACCAGACTTTACCATTAAAGCAGAATTAACAACCTGCAAAGCACAGTCAAAGCCTAAACCAGCCTTTATAAGTCTGGTCATAATTCCCTCTGCCATACTTCCGTCAACAGCTGCTCTGCCACCAGTGCCCATACCGTCACTTATAAGTGCAACAATTCTGCCTAGTCCGTCTGTAAAATAATTATAGCAATCGCCACATAGTCTGCCGTTTCCACTTATATGCTGAGCACTGCCAATCTGCACATCATAAAGTGGTCGTTCACTCATCTGTATTCTGCATTTATTCGGAACAATGCTGATACAAGGTGTATCCATATATCTTCCACACGCCTTTGACACAGCCTTTACAAGCTGTGCTTTTTTTATCAGATTTCGTTCGGTATCCTGCACCTCTATTTCAACTGTCATCCGGTTCATTCTGTCTGTTCTGCAGCTTACCTCAAACGGTGTAAAGCCCTCCATTTTCAGCAATGCAGATATCCTCTGTGCTGACGCTGAATCATACTGGCTGTAGTTTTCAAATTCCTCTGCCATCTCCTCAAGGATATCACCCAAGCCACAAAACTGGCCAGCCACCACCGAGCGTATCTCTCCTACTCTGCGTTCAGCAGACAGATACGCAACATACGAATCGTAATTCTTATTGATAGAGCTTACCAGCTCGGGTGCTTTACAGC
Organism: Acutalibacteraceae bacterium; assembly: GCA_036301785.1. Classification (GTDB taxonomy): domain Bacteria; phylum Bacillota; class Clostridia; order Oscillospirales; family Acutalibacteraceae; genus CAG-964. The sequence goes on from JAXJDU010000278.1 coordinate 779, forward strand.
ACCGTTTGCTGAAGCTTGTAACAAAATCATTAGGTGTAAGCTTTCCGTTTTTCATTATAATCGGAGTAAGCTTGTTAAGGTCACATTTACTCTGCTGCTTATCCTTTTCCCAGCAATAGGACCTTAGCCCACAGCCTCGGCACACCTGCTCAACAGAGGCATCAAAAACATTATTTATATTATATGAGTAAAGCTCCTTCATTTTATCGGCAACATTATCAACCGAGCCTGACACGCTTTTTAAAGCCTGTGCAGAATATCCCAGCCTCATAATAACATTTTTTCTTAATCCCTCACTGCGTTGCTTATCACTTTTAGGAGAAAATACAACAGAAACTGTATTGCCTAAATCCTTTGGCAACAGCATAAAAACCGAGCCTGCAATTATAGATTCATAAACCGTAGCTATAACAGCCTGTGTATTTTGCGACTGAAAAGCCATAATAACATTACATACAGAAAAAATAAGCGTAACTGTCAATCTGCCCATAGCCGAGAAAAGTCCAGCCATTATACCACCAAAGGCATAGCCACCAGCCAGATAGCTTAAAGCTGTGCTTGCCATACTGAATATAACTCCAGTAGATACCCCTGATATACAGCCACCGTTAACTCCACCATATCTTGAGCAAAGCAAAATAATAATTATCGCCAATATTCTACCCAGCGAAATTCCTCCTATGCCAACAGCAGTAAGTGCCAGCAACAGCATACAGCCACTCATCACAAGGCAAGCTATTTCCTGATGATTTAACGAACCTATTCCCCTTGTACTGCGTAAAATATTAATTGACTGAAAAAAGAAATATGCACCTACACCCGACAGCAAAGCCTCTATTACAGACATTATTATAAGCTTAAGCTGAAATCCACCAACTACTGCAAGCACCAGACCAGTTGCAAGCATTGGCAGACCAGAAACAGCCACAGGATACAACACGCTTTTTGTTATTCTCTTCAAGTCGCTTAATGTCCATCTTATTGCACCTATAGCAAGTACAGTAGCTATATACCTGAAGCTACTGCCCGGTGCAATTATTATGTACCCCATAACCGAGCCTATTATGGTTGAAATCATTTTGCTGAATGGCACAGAAGCCACCCACGATGCACCAAACGGTGCATAAGCCCCAAATACAGCGCCAGCCGAAAGCATAAAACCTGCCACAGCGTATAGTAAATTGGATATTACACCTCTGGTAGCCTTAATCGGCAGAAGCTCTGCCATATTTTGTCTGTTTTTTTCTAATGTTTGTCCTTTCATTTTTTATATCCCTCTATCCGTCACCCAAGTTATAAACAGATTATACAGCCAAGAGCAAAAATATATTGTCATTATCAGGCATACTTTTTTGCTATGTTATGTACTAATTTGACGGGTAGGGTTAAGACGCTTAAATTGTAGTTTGTGTGACTAACAACAAACTGCGATAGAGATAAACGCAAAGTTTATGTCCAGCCTTTTCAAAGGCTGGTGAGTCAAGGGCAAATCCCTTGTGGGATTTTAAAGGGCAAAGCCCTTTAACTTCAATTTTACAAAAACTTCAATTAAACATCATATAACTTCTATTTGTAAATTTAATTTTATATAAAATAAGATTGTTATTTCAGCTGTGATGTTGTATAATATTACCAACACTCAACAAGGAGGTTAATATATGCTAAGTCAATTCAGAAAAACTAAAATTATTTGTACTATGGGTCCTGCAACTGATGACGACAAGGTTTTGCGTGCCTTAATCAAAGGTGGCATGAATGTTGCCAGAATCAATATGTCACACGGTACTCACGAAGAACAAAAAAGAAGAATAGATAAAATCAAGCAATTCAGAGAAGAGCTTAAAAAGCCTGTTGCTATTTTGCTGGATACAAAGGGACCTGAAATAAGAACAGGACTTTTCAAAAACGGTAAGGAGCTTTTACAGACTGGTCAGATATTTACCTTTACAACAAACGATTGTGAGGGTGACGAAACTCGCTGTTCACTTTCGTTTAAGGGATTACCAAAGGACCTTAAAACCGGCGATAAAATCCTTGTAGATGATGGTCTGATTGAAATGGTTGTACAAAATATTACAGAAACAGATATTGAATGTAAGGTAATAAACGAGGGTTATATTGCTTCACGAAAAGGTATAAATGTTCCTGGTGTCAGTCTATCACTACCTTTTATCAGCGAAACTGACAAGGCTGACATTGCATTTGGTGTTGAACAGGATTTAGACTTTATTGCAGCGTCATTTACCCGTACACCAGAGGATATATTCCAGCTAAGACACGAGCTTTCTCTTAACAACTGCGACAATATGCGTATTATCGCTAAAATTGAAAACGAAGAAGGCGTACACAACATAGACGAAATCATAAGAGCCTCTGACGGTATTATGGTTGCCCGTGGAGATATGGGTGTTGAAATTCCACTTGAGGATGTACCTGTTATTCAGAAAAGACTTATAAAGAAAGCATACGCAGCAGGCAAGCAGGTTATTACAGCAACTCAGATGCTTGACTCGATGGTTAAAAACCCACGACCAACCCGTGCTGAAACAACTGATGTTGCCAATGCTATTTATGACGGTACAAGTGCAATTATGCTTAGTGGCGAAACTGCTGCAGGTGACTACCCTGTAGAGGCACTGCACATAATGGATGTTATCGCAAGAAGAACTGAACGAGATATTGACTATGTTAGGAAGTTCAGCAAAAGAGATATTTCTGAAAGACCAGATGTAACCTCGGCTATATCTCACGCAACCTGCACTACTGCACATGACCTTGGTGCTGTTGCTATTATGACAGTATCAAAATCCGGCTTAACAGCAAGAGAAATTTCAAAATACCGTCCAGCATGCCCTATTATCTGTGGTACAACCTCACCAAAGGTAAGACGACAGATGAATCTTTCGTGGGGTGTTGTGCCTATAATGGTAGAGGAGCAGCAAAACACCGACGCATTATTTGACCACATCGTCAAGGTAGCAAAGGAAGACGAGGGACTTGTAAAAAGTGGTGACCTTGTTGTTATTACTGCCGGTATCCCTCTTGGAGTATCTGGTACAACTAATATGCTGAAGGTTCACCTTGTAGGTAATGTACTTGTTACAGGTACACCTGTAAACAACAGAAACTACTGTGGTCACCTGTGCGTTTGTTCTACCGAGCAAGAAGCAGAGAAAAACTTCAACGCAGGCGATATTCTGGTTATTTCTAAAACATCAAACAACATTCTGCCACTGCTAAGAACAGCAGGTGGTATTATAACTGAACAGGACGGTATGTCATCGCACGCTGCAATAGTTGCAATGGCATTGGACAAGCCTGTTATTATCGGTGCTAAAAACGCAACCAAGCTGCTGAAAACCGGCACAATAGTAAAAATTGACGGTGCAAGAGGCTTAGTATTCAACGCTACAGGCAAGAATGCGTGCGATATCTGATAAGCTTTATTTTAATTAACAAGTTAACAGACTAAAAAAATTACACCCCTGAATCTACTGCAACAGCAGATTCAGGGGTACTTGCTATATTATTTTATTAACTTTTATGTGTAAAAAAATCAAAGATTAATCTACAATAAGAATTATTAGTTTTGTAAATCTTTAAAAACAATAAAAAGTATCGACATATAGAATTA
>JAXJDU010000279.1:0-2282 GCA_036301785.1 Acutalibacteraceae bacterium
AAAGCGTAAAGTTTAGGTCCAGCCTTTTCAAAGGCTGGTGGGGTGCAGGGGCAAAGCCCCTGCTAAACTACAATTTAACAAAAACCTGAAAGAACACAACATCTGATTGCGTTCTTTCAGGTTTTACTAGTTTATTTTATATTTTAAAAGTAATTCCTTATCCTGTTTGCTTACTCTCAGGCTTTCTCTGCATTTCTGTATTGCCTTATTTTGTACCCATTTATCAAGCTTATATTCTGCGAATAGCTGCTCTGTTTCTTCAGGAAATTTAACGAAGCAAACACTTAATGCCCATGCAACAGCCATTTTTACATAATATTTATCAGAATTTATATTCTGTAAAGCAAGCAGGGTAGAGTCTATATATTCCACTGTAATAAACTGCTGTAATAATATAACAACTGCAAAGCGTATTTCAAATTCTTTATCTGAGTTAAGATAAGGCTCTATAAAGCTTCTGAAGTCTGCCAGCTTATCCTCAGGTGGCTTTATACCACTGCAAAAGGTGTCGCATACTGCCCAGTCGTAAATTAACGGAACAAAAGCCTTTATATATTCCAGTTTTTTATCCCAACTGCAAGACACACAGCCTATAACAATACCCTTCAGCATAAGCTCCTCATAGTATTTGTTACTGCATATGGCAAGATAAGCGTCTATATCGTCGCAATTTTTTACAATCAGCTTTGCTGTTTTTCTTAGCTCAGGTACAGGTATTCCCAATATATTATTCACATCGGGCACTAAACTGCTGTGGAAATTTCTGTGTTTTTCATTGGCAAGACCTTCAATGTGCTTTAAAAGTAAATCGTAATCAGCTTTAGTAAACATAATGATTACCCTAAAACTTTTTTTGCGATGTCAACGCCTTCCTTAGCGTCACGGCAGTAAAAGTCTGCATCGATTTTTTCTGCGTATTCAGGTGTAAGCACAGCACCACCAACCATTATTTTACAGCTGCATTTTTCACGCAGTAAAGCAATAGTTTCTTCCATTGATTTGAGTGTGGTAGTCATTAATGCAGAAAGACCTACTAGCTTTACATCGTTTTCAATAACGGTATTCACAATCTCTTCGTATTCAACATCTTTGCCCAAATCGATTACGGTATATCCGTAATTCTCAAGCAATACCTTAACTATATTCTTGCCAATATCATGCACATCACCTTTAACAGTAGCGAGAACAATCTTTCCCTTGCTTACAGGTGCAGAATTTTCGCTTATAAGCTTTCTCTTTATAACCTCAAAGCAGGTCTGGGCAACGGTTGCTGATTGTATAAGCTGTGGCAAAAATATTTTACCGGCTTCAAATTCTGTTCCGGCTTTATCAAGTGCAGGGATAAGATGGTTGTTTATAACCTCCATAGCCGATACTTCTTGAAGCATTCTTTCGGTTGTTTCAGCACCGTCCTTTTTTAAGCCGTTTTCTATTGCATATTCCAGAGTAACCTCTGATTTTACACTGCTTGCCTGAGCTTTAGCTGGTGTGTTGTTATATGCGTTTATAAATTCAACTGAGTTTTTGTCTATGTTAGCAAGCAACTTGTATGCTCTTACTGCACCAGTCATAGCTTCAACATTTGGATTTATAATAGGTAAGTCAAGACCCTTTTGCAAAGCCATTGTCAGGAAGGTAGAGGTAACAAGCTCTCGGTTAGGTAAACCAAAGGAAATATTAGAAACACCAAGCACAGTTTTTACACCAAGCTCTTTTTTAACACGCTCTAAAGCGTTAAGTGTGTGCATTACGCCCTCTTGCTCAGCAGAGGCTGTAAGTGTAAGACAATCTATATAAATATCTTTGTTATCAATGCCAAGTGCATTTGCACGCTCAACAATCTTTTTAGCAATCGCAAAACGACCCTCGGCAGTTTTTGGAATACCGTCTTTGTCAAGTGTTAAGCCTACAACAGCAGCACCATATTTTTTTACAAGAGGAAGTACAGCTTCAAGTGATTTTTCCTCGCCGTTTACAGAGTTTACAATAGGCTTACCATTATATACACGCAAAGCACTCTCTAATACCTGTGGAATTGTAGAGTCAATTTGTAATGGTACATCAACAACACCCTGTAAGCCTTTTATTGCTCTTACCATCATTTTTTCTTCGTCAATTTCAGGTAAGCCTACATTGACATCAAGAATATCAGCTCCAGCCTTAACCTGCTCGATACCTTGTGTAAGAATGTAATCTAAATCATTATTTCTGAGAGCTTCTTTAAACAGCTTTTTACCAGTTGGATTAATTCTTTCTCCTATAATGCGTGGTTGGTCTATAAC
>JAXJDU010000280.1:0-8875 GCA_036301785.1 Acutalibacteraceae bacterium
AAAGCGTAAAGTTTAGGTCCACCCTTTTTAAAGGGTGGTGGGGTTAAGGGGTGAAACCCCTTATGGGATTTTAAAGGGCAACGCCCTTTAACTCATAGTTTTTCCTAAAAATGCCTTGAAAAGGCATTTTTAATAATTATGAAAAGTTAAGGGCGTTGCCCTTAAAACCCACGAGGGGTGTTACCCCTCGACCCCATAAACTTTTGAAAAAGTTTAATCAAAACTTTCACGCTATCTCGCCACTGGTGTGAGCGTTAGCTCACACCGACAAACTACAATTTGTCCACCACATAACGCAAGAGCAAGCAATCTGTTTAAAACTTATTGCTTGCTCTGTTATTTATGTTTATTTCATGTCTGAAACAAGTATGTAAAATCACTCACTATATCCGTTTGGATTATTCGACTGCCATCTCCATGAGTCCTTACACATATCCTCAAGCGTTTTTTCTGCCTGCCAGCCAAGCTTTTCCTTAGCCTTTACCGGGTCTGCATAGCATGTTGCTATATCGCCATCTCGTCTAGGCTTGATAACATACGGAATAGTAATGCTATTAGCCTTTTCAAAAGCCTTTACAATATCAAGCACACTGTAGCCTGTACCAGTGCCAAGGTTGAATATCTCTGTACCCTTATGCTGCGAAGCATACTCAATAGCCTTAACATGACCCTTAGCCAGGTCAACAACATGAATATAATCACGCACACCTGTACCATCGTGTGTTGGGTAATCGTTGCCAAACACCCCAAGCTGTGGCAGCTTGCCTATTGCTACCTGAGTAATGTAAGGCAGCAGATTGTTTGGTATACCAGTTGGGTCTTCTCCTATTCTGCCACTTGGATGTGCACCAATAGGGTTAAAATATCGCAACAACACTACTGATAAATCCTTGTTTGCAGCAGCTGTATCGGTAAGAATCTGCTCTATCATCAGCTTTGTCCAGCCGTAAGGATTTGTACAGCCTGTTTTCATACCCTCTACAAGAGGCACAGTTTCTGGCACACCATATACAGTAGCAGATGAGCTGAACACAATGCTGTTTACATTGTACTTCGCCATTGTTTCAAGCAATGTAAGAGTAGTACCGATGTTGTTTCTGTAGTACATCAAAGGCTTTGCTACAGACTCACCCACAGCCTTAAAGCCTGCAAAATGAATTACAGCGTCAAAGCTCTCTGCGGCAAACATCTCGTCCATTTTTTCCTTATCGGCAATATCTATATTATAAAGCTTTATAGTCTTGCCGGTAAGCTCCTTGATTCTGTCAATTACAAGTGGATTGCTGTTTGATAAATCATCAGCTATAACCACATCATAGCCTGCTTCTGCAAGCTCTACACAGGTATGGCTTCCTATAAAGCCTGTACCACCTGTTAATAGTACTTTCATAATAATTACCTTCCCTGTTTATATAGTTTTCAACACCCATATCAGGCGTATATAAATTTATTAATAAATGAATAAACCGAATAATACTGCAGCATACTGGTAAAGTAAGCATAGTAGCATAAATATCCCAGATAGCAGCTGAACCTTATTATAGCCTGATCTCTGCCCACAAAGCATTTTTCGATAAGCCACGGCAACAATATGTAGTTACCTATATAAAAATATACAGGTAAACGACCTATTAATATACCACTTGTAAAGTTACTTACCAGACTTAACGCAACCGTAAAGCACGACATATTAATTAATATATCAATATGTCTGGGACGATCAAGCGTCATAATATATTTTCGCTTCCAGAAAGCAATACCTGCTGGTATTGCAAACAAAATGGTTGTAATAATATTTGCACCATCATCCTCTGAAAATTGCTGCGTTGCATTTTCGTGACTGGTACCCTCAAGCATAGAGTCCAGAGCGTTTGTAAACTGGTCCAGAAACATTACAGCAACTATAGCCACAAACATCGATATAATTACTCGCTTATTAAATGGTTTACCCTGAACAATAAAGAACACAGGAATACACAGCACAGCCGTATCATGCACATAATACGCTATAAGCACAAAAAGTATATATTTAATCATTTTTTTATTAAATAAATATTTACTTGCTAACAGCACTATACATACAGCAATAAACTGTCTTATTCCGTTTGTAAACCATGTTATTACACCGTTTGATATCAACAGATAGCACGAAAAGTCGAAATTCTTGGAATAATCCCTGAAATATTTAGCCAAAGCAAACGCCTGAAAACACGCTATAATAACCAGCCATAAAGTAAAATCCTCGCCACTGATAAAGCGTTTTATTACAGCTGATACAGCCCAGAACAACGGACCCTTCTGATCACCCTGAAAAAGCAACGGGATATCAGCCAGATTTGTGGATAAATCGTTATACTGTGCTATATACAGACTAGTGTCCTCCATATAGCCTCTTGTTCCGGCAAAAAAAATCAGCACCACAAACGGTATAATTGCACCACCCATACTTACCGTTCGCTCAATTACATCAAGCTTCTGGGTGGATATACTGACATATCTTCTCTGCTTAGCTGTATATAACGCCAGCCAGGAAGCAATGGTTGTATAAATTAATATAGTCCAATAAATCATTATTCGCACACCAAAATTCACCACTTAACTCCATAAATTAACCCTGCTCCGATTTTATAGGAAGCATTTCATTAATACCTTCCACCATAATCATTACTTCACATCACCTTACTATATAATATATAAAGCTTAATCAGGCTTTACCTACAAAGCTGTTAAGATTACTACAAATAGTATTAAACAATCTTTCGTTATTTCTGTCAGACACAAAAGAGTTGTGTGGTGTAATCAACAGATTTTTTACCTTCCATAAATTGCTGCCTTCATCAAGAGGCTCGTTTTCAAACACATCAAGTATAGCACAGCCAAGCTTATCGTTTTGCAATGCGTTAACAAGTGCATTTTCGTCTATTATTCCACCTCTTGCCATATTCACAAGAATACTGTCGTTTCTCATGAAACCAAGGGTTTGTTCATTAAATAAATTTCGTGTCGACTCTGTCAGTGGTAAAGTGATTATCACTATGTCTGCTTTACCCAAAGCTTCACTTATATCAGCTATATTATAATAACTGCTGTAGCAATCTGCCACAGGCTTTACTATATCAACTGCTATTACCTCTACACCAAAGGCATAAAGTCTTTTAGCAGTTTCAGTGCCTATATCTCCTGCACCAATAATAGCTGCAGTTTTGCCGTTAAGCTCAGTTAAGCCTCTGTGCTTTATCCACTTTTTATTCTTCTGATTATCAAAGAAAAACTCTGATTGCTTATATACATCTAAAATTCTGGAAACACACCATTCTGCCATAGGTATGCTATACACACCTCTTGCAGTTTTCAGTGTGATATTGTTTGTGTTTATATACTCCAGTGGCAGCCTGTCCAGACCCACGCTTGTTGCCTGTATAAATTTAAGATTCTTAAATTTCTCTATTGATGTATACAGAAACAGTCCGTTACAAACCACCGCGTCAAACACAGAGCAATCTATATCAGCTCTTTTCTCTCATCCTGTATAAAGGTTACATCATAGCCCAGTTCCTTAAGGCAGTTAATCTGCTGGTCGCTATAATTGAATGCACCTGTAAGTAAAAGCTTCATTTTAACTCACACCCTTTTAAAACTTTCAATCAGCCCTGCTGACTTCTTTTCGCCTTTATTTTTTCAACAATTCTTGCAACTATCTTCGCCACAAGCTCACGGTTGCTTTCAAAATACTCTGCGTTTTCTGTAAGCAGCTTTGCTTCATATTTTTTTGTATTTGCAAGACCTGTTGCAAACAGCTCTTTAAACTCATCAAGACTGTCAATATTCTTTGTATTACAGAAGCTTCTTGAAAGTATAGCACAGCCTGAGCCTAAGCGATAATGCTCTGCAATTACAAACTCAGCAGGTAAATCTCCCTTACCAAGTGCTGCAATACCACCAATACCATATGGTATACCATACTCCTTAAACTTTTTACATAGATTTTCTACCACACCGTTTGTCATAAGCTCAAACATAAATGTAAGACCATAGCCTAAATGCAGGTCGTTAAGTCCGATATGTACCTCGTCGATACCCTTTACAGAAAGAATCTCGTCAATATTCTCTACTGCCTGAGGTGTTTCAAAAAGCAGCTCTGTTTTTACTCTGCCATCTACAATCTCAATAAAGGTTTTTACCTCCTGTGCTGTTTTAAAATATGGCAGCATAATTATATCAGCACCATCATTGATTATTCTGTCTATTTCTTCCTTTGAGCCCTCAAAAATAGGGTTACATCTTACCAGAAGCTCTGCGTTTTTTAAGGAGCCTTTAATTTTAGCAACATCTTCTATTGAATGTCGTGAAATTACAGTATCTAAATGTCCTTGTCTGTCATCCTTACCGTTTATCTCAAGGTCCAGAAAAACCCTGTCTACTCCAAGCTCGTCAATCACAGACGCAAGCTCTGGTTGATTTGTTATATACATCAATTTTAAAGCCACAAGCCATACCCTCCAAATATATAAACATACAAATATAACAATACACTGTAAGTATAACATACAAGCAACAATAAAAGCAAGGATTTTCCGAAATCGCTAATATTACTTTGGTATTCTGCATTTCTCTGCACATAGCTTTTTACCCGATTCTACACTTTCAGCAGATATATCATCGAAATAAAGCTATAAATATATGTTAATTTCTCTTTTCTATTTTACAAATTACGCCACATAGGTTATAATTAAATTATATTCATCAGAAAGGATTGACAATAGCTATGAATAAATATTGGAGTCAATTTAAAAGTGGTACAGATATAAGAGGCGTAGCCAGCGAGGGCGTTGAGGGTCAGGAGGTAAATCTTACCGATGACGCTGTAAGTGCTATTACAAAGGGCTTTGTAAAATGGTTATGCAACAAAACAGGCAAGGCAAGCAACACACTGACAGTTGCAGTGGGCAGAGATAGCCGTATTTCAGGTCCAAGAATTATTTCTACAGTTGAAAAAACACTTATGCTTTACGGTATAAAGGTACTTAACTGTGGACTTGCTTCTACACCATCTATGTTTATGACAACAGTTGACCTTAACTGTGATGGTTCTATCCAGATTACAGCAAGCCACCACCCATTCAACCGTAATGGTCTTAAATTCTTTACAGTTGACGGTGGACTTGAGTCTGAGGATATTACTGCACTGCTTGAAAACGCAGAAAACGAAAGCTTTGCAGACGAGTGTGAGGGTGGCACTACTGTTGCTACTGACTATATGTCACAATACTGCGAGCATTTAAAGGATATGATTTGCAAGGGTGTTAACAGCGAAAACTACAGCAAGCCACTTGAGGGCTTTAAAATTGTTGTAGACGCTGGTAACGGTGCAGGTGGCTTCTATGCAGAAAAGGTACTTGCTCCACTTGGTGCAGAGACAACAGGAAGCCAGTTTTTAGAGCCAGACGGTATGTTCCCTAACCATGTTCCAAACCCAGAGGACGCTACAGCCATGAGCTTTATCAGCAAGGCTGTACTTGACAACAATGCAGACCTTGGTGTAATTTTTGACACAGATGTTGACAGAGGTGGTGCAGTAGACAGCACAGGTAACGAAATTAACCGTAACAGACTTGTGGCAGTAGCCTCTGCGATTGCACTTGAGGGCTGTGAGGGTGCAACAGTTGTAACAGACTCTACAACATCAGCAGGCCTAAAGACATTTATCGAAGACGACCTTAAGGGTAAGCACCATCGTTTTAAGCGTGGATACAAGAATGTTATCAACGAGGCTATCAGACTGAACAAAGAGGGTATAGACTGCCCACTTGCTATAGAAACATCAGGCCACGCTGCTATGAGAGAAAACTACTTCCTTGATGACGGTGCATATCTATGCACAAAAATCATCATCAAAATGGCACAGCTGAGAAAAGAGGGCAAGGATATTGCCAGCCTTACAGCTACACTTAAAGAGCCTGTAGAGAGCAGAGAGGTTCGCTTTAAGATTACAGACGCTGACTTCAAGGCTACAGGCAACCGTATTATCAAGGAGCTTGAGGAATACGCAAATGCACAGGAAGACTGGAGCGTTGCAGATGACAGCCGTGAGGGTGTGCGTGTATCATTCGGCAAAAACGACGGTGACGGCTGGTTCCTGTTAAGATTAAGCGTACACGACCCTATTATGCCTTTAAACATCGAAAGCGATTCAGAGGGTGGCGTAGAGATTATCCTTAACAAGCTTATGACATTCTTAAAAGGCTGTAACGGTTTAGACATTTAATTTTCTGACACTTATTTTAATTGGCAATAAAATCTAATCATAAAATACAGTGTCAAACCACAAAATATAAACCCAAATCATAAAAATAAAATCAAGCCATAAACACAAGCCTGAGCTTTACAGTGAATTAATCACCACAAGCTCAGGCTTATTTTGTTGCTTATTTTCAGAATTTTTAAGGCTGTGTAATATCAAAGGTGATGTTTTATTTTAAAAAGCTACGACCTCGCAATAAATTCCACCTGCGAACATCGCATTGACCGTATATATTGTCACCTGTTGCAACTACTCGTCCGTTTGATTTCACACCTACCATATGATAACTGCCTGCTGATATTGCTACTATATCTGTCCATTTTTCAACATTGGATTGCCCTTTATCATTTTCTCCTGTTGCAACTACTGTTCCGTCTGTTTTTAAGCCTACTGCATGAAAAGCTCCTGCTGATATTGCTATTATATCTGTCCATTGTTCCACATTACATTGACACCCGTCATTATTTCCAGCTGCAACCACTGCACCATCTGACTTTAAGCCCAATGTATAATGACCTCCCGAAAAAGCACCAGATCCTGCCGATATGGCTACTATGTCAGTCCAGTTTTTCACATTACATTCTCCATGATCATTGCATCCAGTCGCAACTACTGTTCCGTCTGTTTTTAAGCCTACTGTATGACAACCTCCTGCAGATATTGCAACAATATCTGACCAGTTTTTCACATTACATTGTCCGTCGTTATTATATCCCGTTGCAACTACTGTTCCGTCTGTTTTTAAGCCTACTGTATAACAATCTCCCACTGATATCGCTACTATATCTATCCAGCTTTCTACATCACATTCTCCATAGTCATTTCGTCCTATCGCAACTACGGTTCCGTCTGTTTTTAAGCCTACCGTATGATCATCAGCTGCAGATATCGCCACAATATCTGACCAGCTTTTTACATCGCATTTTCCATAGTCATTACTTCCTATCGCAACAACTCTTCCATTTGACTTCAAACCTACTGAATGCTTAAACCCTGCTGCTACAGCCATTACATTTTTGGGTTTTTCTATGCTAAGTCTTATACGATTAGCGTTTTCAGTAGTAGCTGCTGTTTCATCTGTCTTAAAACCTGGTATCTGCTCCAAGCCTTGCAAAATCTTCTCGGGGTCTTGTCTGCTAAGCCTTATACGACCAAAGGCTTCAGTAACAACTGATGCTTCATCTGATTTAACATCTGGTGTCTGCTCCAAGTCTTGCAAAATCTTCGCAAGACTTTCACGGGTAATTAATTCCTCTTCCTCGTTTTCACAAGAGCTTACCACGCTTTCAACCATGCAACCTGCTTCTTCTATTTCGCCAGTCGATGTTAAACCTACCGTATAATCACCCTTGGCAAAAATGGATATAATATCTGTCCACAGCTCAACATCGCACTGTCCGTTGCTGTTATCACCTGTTGCAACAGCTGTACCGTCTGATTTTAAGCCTGCTGTATGGTTGCTGCCTGCTGATATCGCAACTATATCTGTCCAATCCTCTACATCGCATTGTCCGTCATCATTATTTCCAGCTGCAACCACTGTACCGTCTGACCTTAAGCCCACCGTATGGTAATCACTTGTTGCAACATCTATAATATCTGTCCAATCCACAACCTCACTGCAAATCTCTCCTTCTGCAAAAACCGTACCGTCTGGCATTAACGCAATAATAACATCTTTGCCTGCAACAATTTTACTGTTTGTCTGCACACCATATTTTTTCAGAAGCTTTCTTTTTTCATCCTCGTCAAGCTCGTATAAGGTTTTAAATTTCATAATCTTATTTTCCATATCAGTTCACCCTGCTTGTAGTGTATTTATTTTAACAAGTCCCACTTTTGAACATTACATTGACCTTCTTTGTTTCGTCCTGTTGCAACTACTGTGCTGTCTGATTTCAAATCAGATGTATGACTATATCCTGCCGACAGAGATAATATATTTTGATACTACTTTCAGAATGGCAGATATCTTCCCCGGATAGTGTTCTTTTATTACTTTTACCTAACACACCTATCAGCACAGCTAACTACTCTATTTTCGCATTTTCGTATAGCTTTCATCATAGCCATTATTCTCTGTAAAAGAGAATGATGTTGCAGACTTTTCACTTAACACCTCTGACAGTAAAGCCAACAAATCATCCAGCTTTTCCATATGTCTTTCAGTATAACTATTATTTATTTCAGACACCTTTGTGCTGACGGAGTCCATGCCTATTGCATTTTCTTTTTCATTTGCTATCTGCCTGAGTGCACCAATTAAAGCTAAGCCCTCTTTCATTCTCTTGTGTGGAATCAATATACTGTCTGCAAGACCACCTGCTTTTACTATTTCACCAGTTGATTTTACGCCTACTGTATAATCATTCTCAGCCAAAACCGACACTATATCTGTCCACTGCTGAACATTGCACTGCCCTTTTCTGTTATCTCCTATGGCAACTACTGTTCCGTCTGATTTCAAGCCAACAGCGTGGTAATCACTTGTTGCAATATCTATAATATCTGTCCATTCCTCAATACCTAAGCACCCCTGTCCTGTGGCAGAAATTGTTCCGTCTGGCATTAATG
>JAXJDU010000281.1:0-2768 GCA_036301785.1 Acutalibacteraceae bacterium
CCCTGCAAACTACAATTTGTTTTTTCTATAAAAATAAAAACCGTGCAAAGCATGTTACTTTGCACGGTTTTGTTTTTGTAATCAGTCAATCTCAACTATTACCTTTGTGTTGCTTCTGATAGCAGTAGATCTTGCGATTGTGCGAATAGCCTTAGCAATTCTGCCCTGCTTGCCGATGATTCTACCCATATCAGGCTCAGCAACGTGCAGGTGATACACTATAACGCCTTCTTCGTTAGGCTCGTCAGTATCAACCTTTACACACTCAGGGTTATCAACTAAGCCCTGAGCCATGGTGATTAATAGCTCTTCCATTACTAAACTCCTTTAATTCGTTTAAGAACTAATTAGCCTAGAATGTTGTGCTTGCTAAATAGTGACTTAACTGTATCTGTCATCTGAGCACCGTTAGCAATCCACTTCTTAGCCTTCTCAGAGTCAACCTTAACCTCTTCTGGGTTAACCATTGGGTTGTAGTAACCAATCTCCTCGATGAAACGGCCATCTCTTGGGTATCTTGAGTCAGCAACAACTACACGGTAGAAAGGAGCCTTCTTAGCACCCATTCTTCTTAGTCTGATTTTAACCATAATTTTTTACCTCCGAAATAATAATAAAAACATTTATCTTCACCAATCACTTGGATGAATACTTAAGTAAACTGATCAAATGGATTTCCACCTGGTGGCATCATAGGGCCACCACCTAAGCCTGGCAAGCCCTTAAAGCGACGCTTCTTGCCTTTTTTGCCGTTAAGCTTACCACCCATATGCTTCATAACCTTCTGCATCTGCTCAAACTGCTTCAGAAGCTTGTTTACATCTTCAACCTTCATGCCACAGCCCTGTGCAATTCTTCTTTTACGAGAAAGATTTATTATAGAAGGCTTAGCTCTCTCCTGTGGAGTCATAGAAAGAATTATAGCAGCGTTTCTGTCTAAAATTCTGTCGTCTATATCCATTTCATCAAGCTTGCCATTGTCTAAGCCTGGCAGCTTTGAAAGAATACCCTTGATAGGGCCCATTCTTCTTATCTGCTCAAACTGGTCAAGCAGGTCGTTTAAGTCAAACTGATTTTTAGCAAGCTTTTTAGCTGTTTCTTCAGCCTTTTTCTGGTCAAGTCTTGCTTCAGCGTCCTCGATAAGAGTAAGCATATCACCCATACCAAGAATTCTGCCAGCCATTCTGTCTGGGTGGAAAACCTCAAGGTCGTCCATCTTTTCGCCGTTACCAGCATAGCGTATTGGCTTGCCTGTTACAGACCTTACAGAAAGTGCTGCACCACCACGGGTGTCACCGTCAAGCTTTGTAAGAATAACGCCTGTTATATCAAGTAAATCGTTGAATGATTTTGCAACATTTACAGCGTCCTGACCTGTCATAGAGTCTACTACAAGGAAAATCTCCTGTGGGTTAAGCTCTTCTTTAATGTTTTTAAGCTCACCCATAAGCTGCTCATCTATATGAAGTCTACCTGCTGTATCAAGAATAACAACATCGTGGCCATAATCCTTTGCGTATTTAATAGCCTGTGTAGCAATTTTTACAGGGTTTTCCTTACCCATTTCAAAAACAGGAACATCTACACTTTTAGCAACTACCTTCAGCTGTTCAATAGCAGCAGGTCTGTAAACATCACACGCTACAGCAAGAGGTCTGTGACCTTCTTTTTTCAGCATTTTTGCAAGCTTACCAGTGTGAGTTGTTTTACCAGAACCCTGTAAACCACACATCATAATTACTGTAGGAGGCTTTGAGGCCCATTTCATCTTAACCTCTTCGCCACCCATAAGTGCAGTAAGCTCTTCGTTTACTATTTTAATAACCATCTGTGCAGGTGTAAGGCTTTCCATTACATCAGAGCCGATTGCTCTTTCTGATACCTTAGCTGTAAAATCCTTGGCTACCTTATAGTTAACATCGGCTTCCAGCAAAGCAAGTCTTACTTCTCGCATTGCGTCTTTTACATCATTTTCTGTTAGCTTACCTTTTGAACGCAGCTTTTTAAACGCTGCACTTAGTTTTTCTGACAAACCTTCAAAAGCCAAAGAAATCACCCTTTCACTCAGAACCTTATTTTAATCTCTGCAATATTTTTTAAGGTATATTCACAGCCCTGTGCGATTACCTTATTTTTGCAGTTTTCAGAGTTCTCGTTTTCTATATTGATAACAGCTGTGTTTATAAGCTCCAGCTGCTGTTGTATGCTTTGCCATCTGCTGTATAAGCCAAGCTTGTTTTCAAGCTCTTCTAAAAAAGCCTCTGAACGCTTTATAGTGTCATGTACACCTTGGCGTGTGATTCCTACTATGTCGGCAATCTCTCTTAGCGAGAGGTCGTCATTATAGTAATAATCCATAATTTCAAGTTGCTTTTCTGAAAGCAGTTGACCGTAAAAATCAAGCAGTAATGATATTATCAGTTTTTTGTTCAATCTCATCACTCCTCTGGCTCTGTAAAGCTATTCACTTTACACCGTCAACTATTATACAACAATACCAATGCTGTGTCAAGTATTTTATTTGACAGCTGAAACTTTATTTTAAGATAAATTGTAGTTTATCGGTCAGGGTTGCACTCTGTATGGCTTTATAGCACAATGATAAAATTTCAACATTTACAGTTAGTTTGTACTGATTTAAAGTATTTTTTATAAAGGACACATGTAATGTGTCGAACTCTTACTTGCTTTTATAGCAAGCTTAAATTTTACACTCTTACAAACTATTTTTATAATATAAAACATTTTATTATTTAAAGTGCTTGTCC
>JAXJDU010000282.1:0-5672 GCA_036301785.1 Acutalibacteraceae bacterium
GTGGTACAATATGTATTGTTCATAGTGATTTTCCTCCTGTTAGGTTGGTGTGGTAACTTTATTCTAACATCGTGGTTCTTCACTGTGAACCTTTTTTATTTATCTGTTCAATTTCATTTTACAATTTACCTTAAAAAACAAGCATTACAAGGCGAGAAGATACCTCAATTGCAATGCTTGTTTTATGGGTGTTAACTGTACTGTTTGGTACAATACAACGATTTTTAGGGGGTGGTGCAGACTAAAGAGTCCCCACAGTGTTTACTTTAACCATTCGTGATAGTTAGTAATCACGCTGAACTACTCTTTTAGTTCCTCTGGAATTTTTCTGTCATCGTTTACAAAGGTTACAAAGACAAGCTTCTTTAACTGTTCTTCGGTCAGAATTATATTCCATCGTTTTTCCATAAATCGAAGAAGTTTTATGCTTCGGTTGTATATGTGTTTTGCGGTCCAATCACTTTCTTTGGAGACTTCGATTTCACTATGAGAACCATCAGTATATCCACGGCGTCCTTCAACTTTCGGATTTTTCTTGTCGTCAAAACTGTCGTTCTGAAGTGAAGAATTAACGCTTTGTGATAATGGGAGTAAATTGCCCAACGCACAAGATAACTGTGTTATTTCTTCGGCTGAAAACTGACGATAAAGATTACGCCAATAATACTTACTAGGAGTTTGCGGCAAAATATGTTCAATCGTAACCTTTATTTTCTCAGATTTTGTAAACATATCCCAAGAAAGTTTTTTTACACCTTGGGTAGTATAAAGGCTATACTCGTATTCGTACATAAAATAGTATTTACTGTTCCAACCGTAGTATCCGGTACCTTTGGAAAAACGCTTTTCATTTTTTGCTATAAAAGCATTGACAGCATATTCTGTATCGGAATCAGCCTTTGCATTGATTTTATTGGTAAGTGCAGTAAGGGAATCTTTGTTCAAGTACATGTTTCGTGCTGCGTTGTAAAAGTCAACATTGCTGTAAGTAGCATTAAACATACCAATTCTAAAACAAATAAAGATAAAGCGTTCTATAGCTTTAAAAGAAGCTATACGTTCGTCAGGAGTGCTGATATCTGAACGACTTAATATAGCTGCAACTAGGGGTCTAAAATATCCAATACCAATACGATTTAATCTTTCGATCCATAGTTTTTCTTCCTGTGTCAATGGGTTGTGGGCATCGGTATCATATGGAAAAAATGTATAGTACCAGTAGGAGGCAAGATTTTTTAGACTATTAACATAGTTACTGATTTCAATCGGCTCCAGTTTTGAGATAATAATCGGTTCTGGTTCATCGGTGACGATGACATCTTCGTAATCATCTACTGGCACAGAAATAGTTTCGCTTTCGGCAGAAAATATAGTTTGCTTTTCAAAGATGTTTTTTGCGGAGAACTTATTCAACAAATATCGAATATAGTCATCGCCCCAATTACGGGTATAAGTAAAATATATAATCCAATGAGCACGTAAAAACTCGTCATCTGATAGAGGTGTATCTTTGTTTCTACCGAGCTGATAGTATACTTCTTTCCAAGCTTCATTTATCTCTTTGCGAAGATGTGTTTTTTCAAGGGAGTCGAATTTTTTATCGTCGTATAAGGTTGTTAGGTAAATAAGTCTGTTTTTTAATAATTCTAGATTAGTAAGTTTTTTTCCGCGGTTGTTCATAGTTTCGAAAGCAACAAACACATCGTAGTCATCGTCAATCTCGTGAATGTTAAACATTAATTTCTGTGTAAGTTTTTTGTATAAGCGATTAATTCCGGTAAGCCCTTCTGTTTTGTATAATTCGTTAAGATTATCTATAAAAAATTCTTTAGCAGCTTTGAGGTTTTTTGTGTAGTAAGTTTCTGAAACGCTACCAGAGAATGGCTCTTCGAAAATGCGATAACGCAAATATTCGGCACTAGGGTTATCGGTTTCATATCCAAATAGATAAGTGGTTATTTGATTATGTGGTGCTCTTTTTTGATAAATGTATTTTGCAATTACTGTTTCTAGCGTTTCGACACCGAGCACAATTTCTCGGTCGCTGTTTCCTTTGTTTTCTGGTAAAGCACGAATAAACAAAACAATTTCATTAAGAAGAATAACAAATGTAGTTAAGCGTTGTTGTCCATCAACAATGTGGCATGGTTTGTAATTTGCTTCGGTCATCCACAAATCACTACCCCAAGTAGTGGTTTCATTGTGCTTCAGTGGTTTTAAAGATAGTAATCCCGTATAATGATATCGATCGTCTTGTAAATTAATAATGTCTTCCCAAAAATCAACAAGCTGCTGTTGCTGCCACGCGTATCCACGCTGATAGTCAGGTATACGAAACAATCTATTTTGAAATAGTAATGATAATGGTTGTAATTCGTTTGCCATATTTATTTCCTCTATTCTGTGATTTGTTTTTGTAGTGGTTTATAATAACTAAGTTTATCCATCATTACAATTATTAATTCTGCAAAATTTTCAGATAGGTATCTAGTCTTGCATTGATATACCCTGCAAAGAGTTTTTCCATAGCTGAGAGATTGTGTTTTACATGGTATTCATCAAATGCGTTATAATATAAAATTCTGTCTGTAAATTTGATGTCAATAGGTGGATAACCAGCTTTCATCAGCTCAAGATTAACTAAGAGTCGGCCTGTTCTGCCGTTACCGTCGATAAATGGGTGTATGCCTTCAAACTCAATATGAAAACGTGCCAGCTTTGTTACAATGTGCTCTGTACTTTCGTTAAACTCTCGTATTAGCTGTTCCATTTTAGGTTTAATGAGATATGGCTGTACATGTTCATGCTGAGCTCCCATAATACGCACAGGAATTCTGCGATATACACCACGGTCATCTTTTTTGTCAGCGAGAACAAGAAAATGAATTTGTTTGATGATGTATTCGCTGATAGGTGTATTTTCTTTTACCAGTTCGGTAACAAATTCAAAGGCTTCTTTGTGACCAACTGCTTCCATATGGTCTTTTAACGGCTTCTGGTCGATAGTAAGACCTTTCAGCACCAAATCAGTTTCCCTTAATGTCAAGGTGTTGCTTTCAATAGCATTGGAGTTGTATGTGTATTCTATTATAAATTCCTCGTTAAGTCTTGCAACCTCACCTTCTGTTAAAGGTCTTCTGGTATCAAGCTCTTGTTTTTTACGGTCAATTTGTGCTAGAATGCTTTCTTTTGATTTGTATCGTCCGTCAGATGGTTTCTCTGCATCAGCAGGGATTTTCCAGCTACGACCTTCCTGATATGCACCGGCAATTTTGCCTTCACTACAAAGAACTCTGATTCTTCTGTCAGAAATACCCCACTTTTCAGCAGCTTCTTTAACTGTTATAAACATAGCGTTAACCTCCAATTTATGTTTAGTATAACACTCCATCGGAACAATATCAATGCTGTCGGAATAATATTTTGTGTTTATCGGAATAATATGAGTGAGCTTTATGTGATGCTTGTAAAAGAAAAAGAGGGTTATTTCATTAGCGAAGGTGAGGCAACCCTTAAATTGTGAGATTTAGTAGACGAAATAGCACCAAAGTTTTTAAAATGATGTAGAAAACTGTATAGCGAATCTGAGGTATTGCTACCTCTTTTTAAAAATCGTTTGAATCCGTAATCTTGTTTAAGTACCATAAAAGCAACCTCTACTTGAATAGAACGATTTTAGGGTAATTTAAAAGTAGACAGGGATTGTGGGCAGAGTTTCTATCAAACGAATACTGTCCCAGAAAGGTTATTAAGTCAGGTGAAAAGTATGCGAAGAGATATCTATCTGTTGGAAAAGAAGTAGTATTATACCTGAGAAATATCTGATGCATGTATTTAGATAAATTAAGTGTGGTGAAAATCTGAACACTTTTTTGGTATGGAAAGATACCGGAATATTGTATAGTGAAAAAATTTAGCGAAGTAATAAATAATATTATGTGTATTATGTGTATTATGTGTATTATGTTTTCTAAGAATTTCTATGCATGTGTGAATTGATGCTTAAATATAATTACTATGTTTATTATATATCACATGCTAATTGTCAATTGTCATAAAAAAATCTATAAAAAGATAAAAAAATATATATTCACAAAAACAGATTGACAAATATAACACCAATATGTATAATAATGAGCGTGGGGATTGTAAGTTTTGTTTGTATCGTGCCGTGTTTTGTTATTTTAAGGAGCTGAATAAGATGAAACCACCCGAAAACTGGATTTTAACCGAAGAAGCGAAAGAAAAACTTATTTCTGCATTAACCCCAGAGTTAGCCTTGCTAAGAACTAAGGCTGAGATCTCTCAAGATGAATTGGCAATGATGATAGGTGTGTCGCGACAGACTTATGGTGCGATAGAAAGGCAAGCACGAAGAATGACTTGGAATACCTTTCTTTCGTTGATAATGTTTTATGATTATAATCAAAAGACACATCAACTGATTCGTGATATTGGAGCGTTTCCGTATGAAATTATACAGCAGTTTAATGGTAATGTTGATGATATTGATGTGAAAAACCACTCGCAACTAGATGACGAAATGAAAGCTATATTTGAGCGTTTGGATGAACAAGCCTTGCATTCAATCAGAACTGTGATTATGGTTGAATACGCCAGATGTACTAATATGCCTGGAGATGCTGTTGTAAAGGCGTTTGATGGAAAACATTTAACCCTTCACGACGAGGTAATATTCAGGCAACGATGGCGCTTAAAGCAATTAAGGAGCAAAGAAATAAGAAATGACAAACCAAGAAATAAAAAATAAAGTAAAAGACTTTAAAAAGAATTTTGAAATAGGGGACTGTAGCTATAAAAATTTACGAAACGCTACTGAAAAACAAGGCTTTATAGTGGTTGAGTTTAATCATATATATAATAATGATACAGTTCAAGCGTTGATAGATGCATTAAATGTATCTGATGATATACTTCGCACAAATGGATTTACTTATGCAGATAGAGACTATAGGATAGTTTTTGTGCATGAAGATTTAAATGAACAAGAGAAGCTGTTGGTTCTTGCTCACGAGAATGGTCATATTTTTCTGGAACATATTTCATCACAATCTATAATCGGAAAAGATGTACGAGAAGAGTATGAAGCAAATGAGTTTACACATTATTTGCTTGAAAGAAATGTAGGAGTTAAATTAACTGAGGTGATTCAAAAACACAAAAAGATGTTTTTGTGTACTTTGTCAGCTTTGTTGCTACTGTTAGTAGGGGTTGTAATTTTTATTGCAGTTAACAATGAGCAACAGTATTATGGCGATTATTACATAACAGCTACAGGCAGTAAATATCACGAGAAAAATTGTGTTTTTGTAAAGGGTAAAACCAATATAGGCAGACTTACAGAGGAACAATTTGAAAGTGGTGATTATCAAGCTTGTAAGGTGTGTTTGCCATAGGTTGTTATATTCTAATGAAAAAGTAGAGGGGTAATATATGAAATCAAAATATGAGGAAAAAACTTGTCCGTATTGTAAAACACAATTTAAAGACGATGATACAATTGTATTTTGCAGTGCTTGCGATATGCCACATCACTTATCCTGTTGGCAGGATAATCAAGGATGTACAACATTTGGTTGTAATGGCGAAATAAAAGAGATTGTGAATGCAGAAGAATCATCTAAAGATAAGCAAACGGATATATCTAACAA
>JAXJDU010000283.1:0-7729 GCA_036301785.1 Acutalibacteraceae bacterium
ACTATGTGCTGTAACATAAGTAATATCCGTGCAGATGAAATGTTCTTCCAGTATCAGGGCGATATATTCACAGGCATTAAGATTGGTGATAAACCAGCAGAGCATATTCACCTGCAGCTTGATTCACTGCCATTCCATTTAATGGTTTACGAAAACACAAATGAGTTTACATATGAGCTTCGTTATTGGGAAAACAGATTTGATGAAAAACAGCTGAGAGTATTTTTAGATGTGCTTGAGTCTGTTACACGAGGCATGATAAGAACAGACTCTGTTAACAATCTTAGAAGCTATATTCCAAAGAAGTTCCTTGTAATTGACAAGGAGGTTACAGGAATTGACGGCCTGGTAACTATACTTAACAGATATGACGATGTACAGCCAACAGGTGGCTGGGGACGATTGTTTGTAGATGGTACAGATACAGGTAAGATTGCCAGAGTAACCATTGATAACGAAATTGATTACCTTGAGAATAGTGGCAGAACTATTATGCAGGAGACATTGACAGGCAAGTTCTTCATCGATATGGAAAAACTAGAAAGAGTACTGGAGCAAATAGAGGGAATTGAAAAGGCCCATGTTTGCTTAACCTTTGGTGAAAACAACAGACTGGTGCTTACTGTTAAGGTTAAATCAACTGATACAATAGATGAAAACAGAATAGTTGAGTATATCACTAAGGATTGTAAAATTGTATCCCACACTATAAAAGTAATTTCTGATTAATCAGCAAGCTGTAAATTCTCTTTAACCTCAGTTATAAGTATTTACTATCATTTGTTGCAGAGAATTTGCTATACATAACACTCTCTGGTTTAAGGTGAACAAAGCAAATATCGGCTATATCCAAATCTGAATATCACTAAGTGTCAAATACATAACGCATATAAGCCCCCGGCAAAAGTAAAGCAACATTACTTTTGCCGGGGGCTTTTCGGTTTTTATCGACAAGGAATCAATTCTTTGTCGATTTTTTATTATTTCACAACATCAGATAAAGCTGTTACACGCAATTTCAAACCTGTCCTTCCAGAATTTTGTTATACTTTGTATCAGAAATTTTACCAATGTCAGCAATCAGGCTCGCCTTCTTCATCTAAGTCATACATTGCGTCATCTACACCCTCAGCATATTCATCATCGTTATAATAACGCTCAGAATCATAATCGCCATTATAGTACATATCCTCATAGCCATCATCGTATGATTCATAAGGACTTTCATAATAATAGCTATCATCATAATCACTACTTGAATAATACGAGCTTGATGAGCTGTTGTATGAAGAGGAATTGTTGTAGCTATTTCTTTCTCTATAATAATCAATTCTGGCTTGCTCTGCTCTTTGCATATACGCTTCTTGTGCCTCTTCCTCATCCCTTTCGTTACGATATTTATGATATCCACAATAAGATTCACCAAAATCTGCTCCACTATTACAACCAGCCTCAATACAATCATTCTGCATACCATCTATCATTACCCAAAAACCAAATATACACACTGCTATACACACTGTTTTCATAATAATATCAGGTATATCCGATAAGCTAATTTTTTTCTTATTTTGATTTTCACTCATAATCAGCAACCCCTTTTATAAATATTTGTAGATAATTGCCTTTTCTTTATATTAAGCATATCAAATCAGGTGTACAATAAACATCCCTTTTGATTTCCAAAAACAAACAAGAGGACATAAGAATTAATCTTACATCCTCTTGCTCTGACTTTATCGGTTATTTTTTATGTTTAATCATATAAAGTTGCTTATAAATAATCAACCTCTAAGCCGGTTGCATCTTCAAAGCTTTCCATATAATCATCATTTTTAGCACAAATTAATATACTATTCCCAACATCAACACAGATTATACCACATCTGTCGCAGAAAACAGCTTTTCCCTCTGCCCCGGTTATTCTAATCAAATATCTTTCGATTTCAGAAACAACGCTTATATCCAGACTTCCAATACAATCTAAAAATTCAGTACCCTGAACTGCCAGCAGATATATTAAAAAATCTTCAAGATCCTCATTCATTTCTTTGAGAATATTATTACTGCAATCAAAATACACGGGCTTTTGATTAAGAATATTTATTCCATAGCCACATATATTCTGATTCTCTTTTGCTAAGATTAATATATTATCTTGAACATAAAGCTCTTCTGGCAAGGCAATATTGTACATAGACTTCAGTAAATCCAGGTCATTTCCAAACATCAAATAAAATCCCCGTAGACTTTCAGGAAGCTTAATATTCAACGAATTTTCAACATTCATAATTTCTTTTTCTGAAAAGAACTGACAGTGATTTTCAAAATATACATCTTTTATAATCTGCAATTTTTCATTAAAGGTTATATTTTCGACATATAAAAATCTCTCCGTTTTACAGTTATTGTGTTTTTCTGTTCATCAAACACCAATATCATAATTATAGCTTTATTTGTAATGTTTAGCAATTCTATTTTTTGCCAGAATTATAGAAATACTTTTTTGAAAACAATCCATATCAAGCCTTAATTTACAAAACAAAAGGGTATATCAGCTTTTGCCGATATACCCGTAAATTGTTATGTTATAATAGTTAATTATTCACCAAAGTATCTCTTTAGCAGACCGTTGAAGCCAGCACCGTGTCTTGCTTCGTCCTTTGCCATTTCGTGTACTGTATCGTGGATAGCGTCAAGGTCAGCAGCCTTTGCTCTTTTAGCAAGGTCAAACTTACCCTCGCAAGCACCTGTTTCTGCTGCTACTCTCAGCTCAAGGTTCTTCTTTGTGCTGTTTGTTACAACCTCACCTAGTAGCTCTGCAAACTTAGCAGCATGCTCTGCCTCTTCAAAAGCGTACTTTGTGAATGCTGCAGAAATTTCTGGGTAGCCTTCTCTGTCAGCAACTCTAGCCATAGCAAGATACATACCAACCTCGCTGCACTCACCTTCAAAGTTAGCCTTCAGGTCTGCATAAATATCCTCTGAAACACCCTTAGCAACGCCAACCTCGTGAACTGTTGCAAAGCTGATATCACCTGATGTAGCCTCTGTAAACTTTGAACCATCTACCTTACACTGTGGGCATTTCTCTGGTGCTGTTTCTCCTTCGTGTACATAACCGCAAACTGGGCAAATCCATTTTTTCATTGTTATTTTCCTCCGATATTAAATAAAATTTTTTATTGATTTATAATAAACGCTTAATTAATTTAAACGAATATTGCTTTCTTAAAAGAGATTATCCTCGTTGCATTTTCTGCAAATACCGTAAAAAAACATTGCGTGCTTTTCTACACTGTGGCCTGTATTCAGCAAAACAGACTCATCAAGCTCTTTATTATATTGCATATAGTCAAGGTCTATTACTGCACTGCATTTATTGCAGATAAAATGTGCGTGTGGTGTAGTGTTGGCATCAAAGCGTTCTCTGCCATTAACTGTACCTACTGACATTATAAGCCCTTGCTCAGCAAACATAGCCATATTCCTGTAAACAGTACCTAAACTTATGTTAGGGTACTGAGGCTTTAACTGATTATAAACCCACTCTGCTGAGGGGTGAGATGTAGTATTGCGAATGAGATTATAAATAGCCTCTCGCTTTTCGCTGAAGTTTCTTCTAGCCATAAGTTTATCCTCTTTTTTGAAAATAAAAATGATAATCACTATCATTTGTATATATAATACCACAATCATTCCGATATGTAAAGAGTTATTTTTAGAAATTTTGCATTTTTGTAAAATTTTTTATAAAAACCATAGGTGTGATAAATTATCAATGCATATTGCCTGTTAAATCTGCATGGATAAAATAAAATATATTCATAAATCGCCTCATTATTAATATATATGTTACGAGGTGTAGACTATGTATTTTAATTTTAAAATCAACAAAGGAGTATTTACAGGAATTTTTCTTACAGCTGTGGCTTTATGCTTTTCTGTTATGTGCTCAGGCTTTGTACCCCACACACAGGCTGTATCTGCAAAGGAGGAAAGCGTAAGGCTACCTATAATTATGTACCACAGCATTTCAAAGGACAGCAAGCAACAGGGTAAATATGTTATAGACCCGTCAAAGCTTGAAAACGATCTTATCACGCTTAAAGAAAAAGGCTACACAACCATAACAATACAGCAGCTTATAGATTATACCGAAAACAAATGCGACTTACCCGACAAACCAATCATGCTTACCTTTGATGACGGCTATTACAACAACTACCTTTATGCCTATCCTTTGCTAAAAAAGCACAGGTGCAAGGCAGTTATCTCTCCTATTTGCTACTATACCGAGCAATATTCAAACGCAAACGAGGTACTTTCTCCATCTTATTCGCACTGCACATGGCAACAGCTGGAAGAAATGCAGAAAAGTGGATATGTAGAAATTCAAAATCATAGCTACAACCTGCACTCACAAAATGGCAGACTTGGAATACAGCAAAGGTCTGACGAAAGTGACAACGAGTATAAAGAGGTGATTACAAAGGATATTTCACAGGCACAGGATATGTTTAAACAGCATTTAAAGATAACACCAAACGCCTTTGTCTATCCGTTTGGTATTATGAGCGATAGCTCAGAAGAAATATTGAAGGGATTATCCTTTAAATGCACACTTATCTGTGAAGAAAAAGTAAACACCATCACAAAAGACAAAAACAGTCTTTATATGCTGGGCAGATATTTACGCACAAATGATATGAGTGCTAACGAGCTTTTTGAAAAATTCGGATAATACAAAATCAATTATCTCAAGCGACTACAACATACTCTTATAAAAGGAGATTTTATATGCCATCAGTTTTTATCAGTCCTTCATTACAGGAGTTTAATCCATATGTAGACGGAGGCAACGAGGAATATTATATGAACCTTATTGCCGACGAGCTTGTCCCCTATTTAATTGCAAGTGGTATTACAGTAGGAAGAAACAGCCCGGAGCAATCTCTGTCACAAGCTGTTGCACAGTCAAATCAAGGTAATTACGACTTGCACCTTGCTTTACATTCCAACGCTGCACCCTCTACTATTTCAGGTCAGCTAAAAGGTACAGATGTATACTATAGATTAGGAAGTGTACAGGGGCAACAGGCAGCGAATATAATTGCAGACAATTTTAAGGCTATATACCCAAACCCTAATCTTGTTAAGTCGGTATCAACAACAACGCTATATGAGCTTAACAGAACAACTGCACCTGCTGTTTTAATTGAGGTTGCCTACCACGATAACCCCGAGGACGCACAGTGGATAAGAGATAATATAGGCGAAATAGCACGCAATCTTGCACTTTCTGTTACAGAATTTTTCGGTTTACCATTGGTTGAGCCTTAACAGATAAATAGTTTTTAGAAATCATAATAAATAACGCAACAAACCCTCAAACGGTATTTTTACTTTTATCGTTTGAGGGTTTTATCTGTTAATATTAATTTTGTAAAAGCTCAGAAAGAAGCTTTTCAAAGCTTGCTGTAAACGACAGGTTATCCTGCTTTGTTCGTTTTTTAGGGCCTTTTATATGGTGTTTAGACTTGCTATTTCTCAGCTTTTGTGCGATATAGCGTGTATCAAGAAGCATATCTATATTATCATTTGTATACAGCATACCGTTTTGGTTAATCGCCCTACACCCCTTACCAAGTGCAAGTGCAGCCAGACCATAATCCTGTGTAATTACAATATCACCCTGCTTACAGCTGTTTATCAGTGCAAGGTCTACAGCGTTTGCACCTGCTCCTACTGTAATTACCTTTGCATAATCAGATTTTATAATGTGGCTTGGGTCACACATAACAGTAAGAAACACATTATATTTTTTACACAGCTTTTCTGCTTCTTTTATTACAGGACAGCCGTCTGCGTCAATAAAAACAGTCATATATTACTCCTTTTATTAAAATTATATGCAATACAAATTAGTATCCCACAGTGGAATATATGGATGATGTCTGAGGTAGAATTTATATTCAGGATTTATTGCGTTAACCATAAGCACAAGCTCAAACAGGTCATTGAAGGTATGGTAGGCTGCTACATTCAGCTTTGGCTTATACTCGCTCAAGGTTTTAACAGCACCTGCTATAGCCTGCTTTTCTGCTCCTTCTACATCTATTTTTATATATGTAGGTATAAACTGCTCAGATAGTGTATCTATACACACAGAATCTATAAGCACTCCATTTGTAGCAATTGCCGAGCCTCTGCCCTTCTGGTTGGAAAAGCACAGCTTTCTGTCATCTTTCCATATAGTTTTCTGGATTGCAGTAACATCAGGCATATTCTCAATATGCTTGCAGAGTTTTTTATAGGTTTTTACATCGGGCTCTACTGCAATTATTTTATTGTAGCCACCACCGTAATGTATAAGCTCATCTATGGTATCGCCTCTGTATGCACCAAGGTCTATATAGCTTTCGTTATTATCAAGGCGTAATATCTCATTAAAAATTTCGTCTTTATCATCGGTTATCTTAAACAGATATTCAAGCTTGCCTGTATAATAAAATTTTATACCATACTCTAAAACCTGCCTTGACCTGCTATCGCTTAGCAGATTATATGCAGCCTCTATTTTCTCTTTATTTTCATGCAAAAATTCATCATCAAATATTTCGTCTCCATATACAGGTACATTTGGTACTATTACAGTATGTTTTTTTGCAAGTGCTTTTATATGGTCTATAACTGTATCTATCTGTGTACCAAACGCCACAGCAATTACAACCTCACCGTACCTTTCTTCAAAATACGATAGCCTTTGCACTGTAAACTCTTTATAGCTCTGACCTCGCACAAAGTCGTCACTGGCCATTACGCCACTGCATTTTATTCCGAATCTTTCAAAAAGTGTCAGCACCTTATCGGCACCATTGCCCATACCATATATTATAATTGGTTTACTTGTATTTCTTAAAAATTCCCATACAGACGCTTCGTTTAAACTGTTCATTATATCACCCTTTTCTGAAAATATGATACATCATATTACTGATACAGTCAAATAAATTTACATACCATTAACAGTAAGTAGTATAATACACATTTTATTGAAATAAAGCAAGCAGATTATGTTTTACTGCTACACTTAACATAATTAATAAAGGGTATAAAATGTAATTGTATGTATTTTTATGTAAAATATTAAAATTAATACTTGATATTTTTTATAAATTAATGTATTATTTAGTTTGTACATACAGAATATCAAACTATAAAGTAAATCGGAGGAATTTTGTTATGAAAAAGACAGCTATTTTACTTGCAGTAATGCTTGTTGTTACTTTAGCAACAGTAGGCTGTGGTTGTACAGGTAAGGGTGGCACAGAGGCTACACAGGCTCCTACAGCTACTCCAATCGCAACAGTTGCTCCTACAGTAGCTTCACAGACACCTACTATGGCACCTACACAGGCAACAGACCTTGCAACAATGGCTCCTACAGAGGCTGCTACATTCCAGGCTGAGGTTGCTACAGACACAACTCTGCCAGCAACAGTACCAACAGCTACAGAAGAAGGCAGCACAGAAGGCCCTACAGTTTCTGCAAATGCATCAAGTAGTCTTGGCTCACCAGATCCAAACGGTCGTTATTCAATAACAGGTACAGTTGTTGGTTATGGTCCAAATACTGTTATCGTTAAGCTTCGTGACGGCAACGAGTATGAGTTCAACTACAACGGCACTGGTAAAACATCATCAGACCTTTACGATGGTGCTACTG
>JAXJDU010000284.1:0-8293 GCA_036301785.1 Acutalibacteraceae bacterium
CTGCTCTCTTTTGTTTTTGTATGAAATTTTAAAGGACGAAATTAAATGGGTAGAATTATAAGTGTTTCTTGCAGAAATAAAGATTGTAAATATCAAAGTATTTTATATGAGGGTGCAGGAATGATTGGATTCCGTGAAAATCAAGAATTGAGAATTGAAATTCTTGATGGAAGAATAAAAAATGATGAGGCATTAAGATGTTTAAGAAAGAATGGTACAATAGAAAGCAGAGGGATTTATCTTTGCCCTGATTGCAGGAAATTTGTATATGATAAAATTCAATATTGTATGTATAACATAACAATTTCTCCATATGGAACAAAAAGATATGATGTTGCTTTTCCTTTTGGGAAGCCGATATGTGAAGTGTGTGGAAGTGATTTGCTTTTTATAAAAAATATATGTTCATCTAAAGTTAAATGTCCAAAATGCAATTCAGATTTAAAAACGCGTGTTATTGGCTGTACTGATTAATAATTGATTATTAAAACATAACTAAGTAAACAAAAATATTGAAAATTAACTGCAATTATTATATAATTAGATTAAAATTAATATACGGATTTGATTTTATGAAAAATATTTTTAAGAATGTAACAATATTCGTATTCATTACCAGTATTATATTGTGTTGTACCGGTTGTGAAAATGAAGTTAAGAATAATATTGGTGAACCTGATAGTGTTAAAGCAGAAAAATTAACTGAATATCCTAAAAATAACGCACCTGTAAAGACAATAAATTCTGGTGATTACTGGTACTCTTTAATTAGTACCTATGGTAACGACGATTATAAACTCTCGGTTGCTGAAAATCCGAAAGATTTAAATGTTGTTTATGAAATAAATGACTCCAGTATATGGTGTTTTGAAGCTAATAATGATTATGCAGTATGGAATGAAAAAAGAGAAAATGAAAATAAACTAATGCTGTATAAAAATTCAGGTAGCGAGGTAACAGAGATTTATACAGTAGATACCACAAATGAGGTTCATCTTTCGCATATAGGTTTGTATAAAAATTATTTATATTATATAGAAACTGATTACAAAAATAAAAGTGATTCTATACTTAGATATGATATAAAAAATAAAGTTTATGAAAATATCTATAGTGTTAAGATATTTGATGAAAATGCAATAATGAATCTTTCTGTAGATGAAAATTATCTTACAGCTTCGGTTATTGATAATGATAAAGTGAATATTGTTTTGATAGACTTAGCGTCTGATGATAATAAAGTGGTTACAGAATTACCTGAAAATGTTTCTTATGTTTACGATGCAGCTTATGATAAGGTAAACGATACTTATGCTGTTTATTATGCTGATAAAAAAGATAAAGAACATACGGGAATATTTAATAATAAAATGAAAGAGATTAAAAATGTAGTTACATTTAATGAGAATGTATATGCTTATCAGGATTCTATAGAATGCTATGATGGTCATTTGTATTGGATTTTTCAGGTTAATGCAAGTGGTAATGTTTCAGATCATTATCAGCTGGTTGATTATAATTATATTGAAGATAAACCTAAGGAGTATGAAAGAACATTTTATTTTAACAGAACAAATGATTCTATATATGCTTTGTCGTTTGATAAGAGTGGAGATTATCAGAATATAGTTCTGGATAAATATAACCTTAAACCAGAGAGCTATAATATTTAATTTTATTATTATGATACATACTGATAAATAGCAGGGTTATTATTCAGTACGAAAAATATGGTTTATATTAAAACAACTAAAATAAAGGAATTATTTGTAATAAAAAAACAAATTGTAATGTACTGAATTGTATAAAAATATTTTTATTTTAACATATAATATGAATGATTTTTGTTATAAAAAGGATGCTCTTACAACTTTTTGAGAATGATTTGATATAATACATAAAGATTAATTTACTTAAGTATTGATTTTATTTAGATTTCATAGTAAGATAAATATATATTAATGAATTTAATATGTTAAAATCTAGGAGGTAATTTTAATGAAATCATTAAAGAAATTGACAACAATGCTGTTAACAGCTATGCTTGTAGTTTCAACAGGCGTTACAGGTGTTTCAGCAGCAGACGAATCAACAGCTGAGTTTGATACAGCATTCACTAAAAATAAGGTTGAGGACTTTGCAGTAGCAAAATCTGAGGCTTTAGCACCAGGTGTAAAAACAGAATCAAAAGAGATTACTGTTCATAAGGGTGATAAGGTAAACTATTGGGTAGAGGTTTCTATTCCAGCAGGTAGCCCTGATGTTAGCGGTTGGACAGTAGATATGTACTATGATGATGCCATATTTGATGTTAACAAGAGTTTTGCAGATAACTATGGTTTTGCGTCAGGTACAAATGCTATTGATTATGCATTAGGTAATTCTGCTCAGGCAGTTGAAATGCCTGGTGGTAATCTTGCACAGAGTGGCTTTGCTTCTGGTGTAGCAAGCTTTGTAGATGCTAACTACTATGGATTTAAGTTTGCAGGTAAAACATCAAAGCTGGTATGTATTCAGCTAGATGCAGTTGCAGACGCTACAACAACTCTTGCGTACAAAATGAGAGATATAGTTGACTCAAATACATCTGACACTTATTATCTTGATAAAACAAACTATAAGCCACTTAATGGTGCTAGTTTTGCGTTAAAGGCTGATGTAGTGTGTGACCATGTTAAGGTTTTTGGTGATATTAATTTAGATCTTACAGAAACTGATACTGGTATATACACAGGTGAAGTAGAGCTACCAGCTGGTACATATAGCTTTAATATCAACGATAAGGGTACAGATAGAGGTATGAATTATACCTATAAAGACACTGCTACAATCAACTATTCAGCAGGTTATAAGGCTCCATCAAAGCTTGTTGCTACAGGTGGTAGATATTCATTTACTTACAATACTGCAACAAAGACTCTAAGAATTAAGTTTAAGAATTTTGCAGATATAGTTGAGCTAGTAGGTGATATCAATGTTGAGCTTGTAAGAACATCTGCTAACAGTACAGTATTCACTGGCTCTGCAAGAGTAGATGCTGGTACATACAACTTCAAGATTAATGATCAGGGCACAGAGATGGGCTTTAAGTATTCATTCAATGATGTTGTATATGATGTACAGTTCGGTGCAGGTTGGTCAGCTACAACATTTAATGCAACAGGTGGTATTTACTCAGTTAAGTACGATACTGCTACAAATAAGCTAACATTCAGACACGCTCCAAAGGGCTTAGGCGATGTTAGAGTATTTGGTGACATTAACCTACCACTAGCTGGTCAGGGTAATGGTGTTTATTCAGCAGCAAAAACACTGGATATTGGTACATACCAGTTCAGAGTTGACTCACTAGGTACAACATTATGTAATGGTTCTGAGTTTGCAAACAGCATGAACGGTGTTGAGTATAAGACAGATTGGAAAGCTGCTACAACATTCTCTGTAACAGAGAAGCAGAAGTTTACATTTATCTTTGACACTAAAACAAACAAGATTAAGGTTCTGGGCTCACCAATCGATACAACAAAGGTACTAGTTTCATTTGAGGACTCAACTCTTGAGCTGAAGAGCACAGACGGTGTAAACTACAAGGCTACAACAACACTTAAGGCTGGCACATACGCATTCAGAATGGACGAGTTTGGTGTAACACTTGGCTACGGTGGCACATATACAGACACAATCAATGGTGCTAATTACAATGCAAGCTACTCATCAGCTACAACATTTATAGCAAATGGTGGTAACTATACATTCTCTTACAATGTAAACACAGATACATTGAAGGTTACTAAGGTTGGTTAATTCACAGAAAAATATAATAAATATTAAGTTAACATAAGAATAGCCGACAAAAGCTAGAAAAAGCTTTTGTCGGCTATATTTTGTACAAGGCGTTGCATTTCTGATTTTGATGTTACCTGTGTTGCTTTTTCTCGTACTGTTTGCTTTTGTTGTGGTGTCATACTTGCAAAATTTAGCATGGCTGCTTTGTTTTCTGCAAGCTGTCTTGCAAGCCCTAAGGGTAGCTCATAATTTTTATTTTTCATTTTGTACCTCTTTTGAATTTTATAGTAGTTATATTATTTGTAAATTTGCTGTTGTTATAACATTAACCGACAAGAATGTATTAATGTTTTGCTGAAGTAAATTAAGTTGAAATAAAATATAATCTGATTTATACTGGTAATAAGCAATTTATTGATTAAGGCAGTGGTAATATGAAAAGAAATGCAATAACAGGATTGATAACAGGCTTATTACTTACGGTAGTTGGTTTTGGAGTATCAAATCTGATACAGGGCTACGACATAGCTAGAAGTGTTACTATGGTTGACGGAGAAAAAATAATTAACTGGTATAGCTATTTATATTACATAATGGTAACGCTGGCATTGTTTGGGATAGCTGTTGCGATTACAGCGTGCTTTTGTCTGGTTTTCAAAAACACTGTAAGTGCAAGCTGTAAATTTAATACAAGTGCATTTTCAATTGTATTGTCGGCATTAGCAGGTATGGGGCTTTTTTGTTTATTTTTATTTGCTTCCTGCTTTGCTTTTACTGACCCAAAATATCATCCGATTACTTTTCCATCAAGCTTTATATTGGGAAGTATAAGTTTTCTGGTATTTATTGCTTTGTTGTTTAAATATGTAAAGCTGAAAAAATATAATCTCTCTGTAAAAGCGATTGCTATAGATGTACTATTTTCGCTTTTATATGTTATACCGTTTTTTGTGCTGTACAATACTCTGGCAAGCCTTTTGCGTGATTGTCTGCACATTGCATGGGTAATATGATAATATCCGTTTTTCAGATGATGACCTTTTACAGTAAAATAACCGAATGATATAATAAGAAAAAAGAGTGGTAATATATGAAAACATTAAAAATGTTAAAAATTACAGCTATATTGAATAGTGTGTTTTGCCTTTGTTGTATTGTGTCTAATGTTTGTTTTGCACTTCACCGATATTATGATATATATACTTTATTTGGAATTGGGGGTATATTATTATATGGGTGGGTTGTGAATCCGGTTGGAATTATAACCTTTATTCGTGGTCTTGCTATATATAAAGAAGAAAGAAAAATACCTGAAGAAAAGAAGATAATAGGCTTAAAATGGATATGGATATTTATATGGTTTATTATTACCATTGTATTCTGGCTGTTTGGTGGTGTGCTCTTTGTATATCTGACAGGTGGAGTGTAAAGTATTATATGATATAATTAAAAATTAATACATTATGAAGCAACTGAAGTCTACGATACATAGGTTGCTTCTTTTTTTATTAGATGATAAGCTTTTAAAGAAAGGATGTGTTACCGATGAATACTTATGTTACAGGTGTAACGATAAAATCACTTCGTGAAAAGCAGAAGCTGACTCAGGCACAGCTGGCAGAAAAAATCGGTGTTAGCAGTAAGACAATTTCAAAGTGGGAAACTGCAAAGGGTTTGCCTGATATCACCCTGTTACAGCCACTTGCACAGGCATTGAATATCTCTGTTATTGAGCTGATGAATGGTGAGCATATTACTAATAAAAATGTTTCTGCAAATATGCTGAGAGCTAAATTTTATGTTTGTCCGGTTTGTGGAAATGTGATTTATAGCATTGGTAACTCAGTGATAAGCTGTTGTGGAATAACATTGCCGGCACTTGAGGCAGAAATGGCAGACGATGAACATAAAATTAATATTGAAGCTGTTGAAGATGAAAATTTTATTACAATAGAGCATACTATGAATAAAAATCATTATATTTCATTTATAGCTTATGTTACCTCTGACAGAGTACAGATGGTAAAGCTTTATCCAGAGGGTAACGCAGAAACAAGATTTCAGCTTCGTGGTCATGGTATATTATATTGGTATTGTAATCGTCATGGCTTTTATAAGCAAAAATATAAATAAACTGCCTTGTTTCAGAGTGGTTTTATTGTTATAATAAATTAGTGATATAAATTGTATTTATACATATCTGCTCAATAATAATTTATATTCTGTTGCAGTGTGTATGCTTTGAGTATGAATTGTATCATAGAAAAATTGTTATGTAAAAAAGAAAGTGAAGGTGTTTTTTATGGGTCTTATGGATAAGCTTGGTGGTGCAGTTATGCAGGGTGTAATGGGTAACATGAGCGAGGTTTCTCCAGAAAAGCTGATGCAGGATTACGGTATGTATTTAATGAATGGAGAAACAATTAAGACTGGCTTTATGCTTGTTCGTGATGTTGTTATTTTTACAGATAAACGAGTTATATATTTTGACAAGCAGGGTGCAACTGGTCAGAAAATGAGAGTAGAATCTATTTATCTTGATTCTATTATTAATGTTTCAGCAGAAACAGCTGGTTTTGGAGTAGATGACAGTGAATTGAATATAGAGTATATCGCTTCTCCTTATTTCCGTGCAAGCAGTGGTGTTGATATTGGTAACAAGAAGTTTGAATTCCCTAAAAGTTATCAGATTCAGCCTATTTACAAATGGTTGCAGGAAATTGCATTTGCAAACCATATACGCATAAATTCATAATGATAAAAAGCTCGCTGAAAGGCGAGCTTTTTTGTGTGTTACAATACTTAAAATAAAGTTGTTATCCAGTAAATCAGCCCGTAAATTACAGAGGCTAGAACACCGTATACTATTACAGGGCCTGCAATGGTGAACATTTTTGCACCTACACCAAGAATAAAGCCCTCGGTTTTAAATTCGATAGCAGGTGAAACAACCGAATTTGCAAAGCCGGTTATAGGCACAAGTGTACCTGCACCTGCGTGCTTTGCTATATTGTCATATACACCAAATGATGTAAGCAAGCCACCTAAAAATACAAGAGTAACAGATGTAAGTGTACGAGCGTTTTGCATACTCATACCAAGTGTGTGAATATATATATCGGTTAAGCCCTGACCGATAGTGCAGATTAAGCCACCTATTAAAAAAGCCTTTAAGCAGTTTGATATAAGCTTGCTGTCAGGAGAAGCTTTTTTTGCCATCTGAGAATATTCCTGCTTTGATACCTTCATATTTATCAAATCCTTTCAAATTGATTTTATGCTTTTTAATTAGTTTTATACAGCAGATAGGTTATGATATATACTAAATTGTTAATATAAAAAAACAAACTGTTAAATTTAAAATTTATATTGGAATATTGCTTTATTTTGTGTATAATGTAATGTGAGAATTAAGGCTAATCTGTATTTGAGCTATAAAGCAGATTGATGTTAAGATGCTTTTATTTTAAGTGCAGATCAGAATAAAACAGACAAGGAGGATTACCTATGCAAAATGAGATTTATCTTGATAATAGTGCTACAACAAGGGTTAGCCCAACGGTAGCTGATAAAATATATAATATGATGACAGAAAATTACGGTAACCCTTCTTCGCTTCATTCAAAGGGATTACAGGCACAGCACAGTGTAGAAGAAGCACGAGGTATAATAAGTAATGCTTTAGGTGTAGCTTCAAACGAAATTTACTTTACAAGTGGAGGTACCGAGGCTAATAACCTTGCAATAATAGGTACAGCACTATGTAAAAGAAAAACAGGCAACAGGATAGTTACCTCTGCAATAGAGCATTCGTCTATAATGGATTCATGTAAATATCTTGAATCACTGGGCTTCGAGGTTGTATATCTGCCTGCACAGGAAAACGGAGCTGTGTCGGTAGAAAGTCTGGAAAATGCTATAGATGAAAATACTATACTTGTATCGCTTATGTATGTGAATAACGAAACTGGTGCAATACAGCCAGTTGAGAAAATACCAAGAATAATAAAGCGAAAAAATTCACCTGCTGTATTTCATGTAGATGCTGTACAAGCCTTTGGTAAGCTGCCGATAAAAAATACAAAGCTGAAGGCAGATATGATTTCTGTTACAGCACATAAAATATATGGCCCTAAGGGTGTGGGTGCAATTTACATAAAAAAGGGTGTAAGGGTTACGCCACGACAATTTGGTGGAGAGCAGCAGTCGAAAATCAGACCAGGCACAGAGTCTGCACCACTTATAGTGGGATTTGGTCAGGCTGTTAAAGAGATTGATTTTACTAAAAACGAAAAGGTTAAAGAGATAAACGCTTATCTTAAAGAAAAGCTTAATGAGCTTGACGGTGTAGCGATTAATTCACCGGAAAATGCTCTTGAATATATTGTTAATTTTTCTGTTGCAGGAATAAGAAGCGAAACTATGCTGCATTTTCTTGCAGAAAAAAATATATATGTTTCCAGTGGCTCAGCCTGCTCAAAGGGGAAGCCAAGCTATGTATTAACAG
>JAXJDU010000285.1:0-4136 GCA_036301785.1 Acutalibacteraceae bacterium
GATTGCAAGGGAGGGAATTTCGAAATCCCCTCCCTTAACCCTCCCCACACGACCAAAGGGGGACTTTGTCCCCCTTATGGAATCCCCCACGCTTAGTCAAAATGCATTTGGCTGAAATTTGTTTTTGCGTTGGGGTAATTCCATTTTGGTTTGTGCGTATCTTGAGTGACTGCGTAGCAGACACTCAAGCGTAAAGTTTAGGTCCAGCCTTTTCAAAGGCTGGTGGGGTGCAGGGGCAAAGCCCCTGCCAAACTACAATTTGAATAAAAACCGGGTAAATCAGTGTGTTATTACACATCGATTTACCCGGTTAATTTTTTTGCTTTAATACATGATGTTAATTATCAGTCGTCAATATCCTCAAGGTCAGACTCATCAACAACACGGATTGGTTTTTTGTTGAACAGGTCATACATTACAGGAATTATGTAAAGTGTCATTATTGTTGCATACAATAAACCACCTATACAAACAATAGCTACTGGCTGCATCATCTCGGTACCTTCACCAATACCAAGAGCCATACTGAACAAGCCTATAATTGTTGTAATAGCTGTCATAAGGATTGGTCGCATTCTCGTTTTACCTGCTTCTATAAGAGCCTCTTTCTTTTCCATACCCTCAATACGAAGCTGGTTTATATAGTCAACAAGCACGATACCATTATTAACAACTACACCACATAGCATTACAAAGCCTATCAACGCTACAACGCTTACATCAAAGCCTGTAATAAACAATCCAAGGAAGCCACCCGTAAATGCAAGAGGAATTGTAAACATTACTATGAATGGTGATTTTAAGCTCTGGAACTGTGCCACCATTACCAGGTAAATGAAAACTACACCCAGTAAAAGCATTTTTACCATATCAATTACAGATTCCATTGTGCTTTCGTTTTCACCAGAGAATTCAATAGTTACATCATTTGAATGTTCATACTTATCAACAGCAGCTTTAACTCTGTTAGATACATCTGTAACTGTGTAATCAGGTGAGATCTGACCAGTTACTGTAAGGTATCTTTTTTGCTGTTCTCTTGAAATAGATGTCATTGCATCTGCTTTTTCTATTGTAGAAATTTCACCAAGAGTTATAGTTTTGTTGTTACCCTCACGGTCGGTATATGTAAGCTCCTGGTCAAGCAGTCCCTCAGCTTTAGCTGGTGACTGTTCATTATCGATTACAAGTACATCAAAGGTTGAACCATTAGCAGATTCAAGCTTAGTTGCAGTTTTTTCGGTTGTAAGCATAGCGTTAACCTGCTGGAAAACCTGTGCCACTGTAAGTGAATGCTTCATAGCCTTTTCTTTATCTACAGTAATTCTTATTTCCTTAGTGATATCAGCTATACCGTTGTCAGTTTTTTCTACACCGTCAACCTTTTTGATAATGCCCTCAATTTCGTTTGCTGTTTGCTGAAGCTTATCAAGGTCATCACAGAAAATCTGTACTGCAATACCACTACCCATAAGTGTAGACATCGAGCCCATTATACCACCAGCAACAGAAATTTCAGCGTCAAATTTACCCTCTAACTGTTTGTTAATGTCTTTTATAATAGCCTCACTGTCTTTAGCGTATTCGTCTTTAAGTACAAGGTAGATAATAGAGCTGCCACTATCAGCAGAGCCCATACCCATTACGCTTGTAGCATCACCTACCATAGCACCTACAGTTTCAAACTTATCAGATGACTTATTAATAATTTCAACTATACCCTCAGATACCTTTACAGTGTCCTCAAGCTCGCTGCCCTTTGGCATTGTTACATTAATCTGTATCTCGGCACTACTTGCACTTGGCATAAAGCTGAAGCCCTTTGATAAAGATAAAGCTGTGCTGCCAATAAGTAGTAATACAGCCAGAACAAGTGCTATAGCTCTGTGAGATAATGTGAATTTTATTGTTTTTTCGTAAGCTTTTACAAGCAGGTCCATTATTTTGTGCTTACGCTCTTTTGTATTTTTAAACAGAGATTTACCCATTGCAGGCACAAGAGTAAGTGCTACAATCAGGCTGGCTACAAGTGAATAACCGATTGTAAGTGCCAGATCCTGGAATATCTGTCTTGTTAAGCCCTGTACAAATACTATAGGTAAGAATACGCATATAGTAGTAATTGTAGAAGCTGTAATAGCACCAGCAACCTGTCTTGCGCCGTTTACAGCTGCCTTTACAGGTGGAACACCTAAGCTTCTTAATCTGTAAACATTTTCAATAACTACAACCGAGTTATCAACCAGCATACCAACACCAACGGCTAAGCCCGAAAGTGAAATAATATTTAATGAGATTCCACTGAAGTACATTAATACAATAGCAAATACTAACGAAAGTGGAATTGAGCAGGCTACAATAAATGTAGGTCTTATATCCTTCAGGAATATCAGAAGAATTATTATAGCAAATACTGCACCAACAAGCAGGTTAGAAATTACATTGCTTATAATAAATTCTATATATGTACCCTGGTCCATCAAAACTGTGTAGTTGAATTTAGGGTTTTCCTCTTTTATTTTTGTAAGCTCTTTTTCAAGATTATCACATACGGTTGCAACTGCTGATTCTGATGATTTTGTGAATGTCAACACAAGACCGTTATTGCCATTTATTTTTGCATATACCTCGTCAGCGTTGTTTTTCATTTCTACATTTGCTACATCTTTAAGATATATAGGCTCAACATCGTCAAGACCTAAATCAAACAGCAACAGATTACTTAACTGCTCTACATCTGTAAATTTGTCACCTACACGAACAATATTTTTATCCTTGCCCTCTGTCAGATAGCCGGCAGGCATTGAAAAGTTCTGTGCTGTAAGAATACCAGATACCATTTCCATGGTAATAATTTTTGTGACATCAGAGCTTTCAAGAGTAGTTTCCTGCTGGTCGTTCACTGTTTCAAGTGTCTTTTCGAGCTCTGTTTTTGTTGTCTCCAGCTGAGCCTTTGTTGCAGTTAATGTAGATTCGTTTACTCTTATCTCTACATAAGCAGTGTTCATCTGATATTCAGCCTCAAGCTTCTGCTTTGCAAGCTCGGCAGTAGCACTGTTAAGTGTGATTTCGCCTTCTGTAAGCTGTGCAAGAGTTGTTTCAAGCTGAGCTATAGCTGAATCTATCTGAGTGATACCACCAAGCATTTCATCAAGTGCAGTTTGCAGTGTATCCTCAGAGAAGCCCTGCTCTGTAAGGCCAGCGATTATTGTGTCAAAAGAAGCCTCCAGCTTTGCAAGAGTGCCACTAAGCTCCTCGATTTTACCAGTTAAATCTACAGAGGTAATACCAAATTTAGCCAAAGCGTTTTCGATATCCTGTAGCTGTGAATATGCTGCTTTGTATTCCTCAGATTCAGGGTCAAGTGTTGTAAGCAAAGCATTAAGTTTTTCAACTGTTGCCTGATATGCTGAAAGCTGAGTTATAGATGTAGCAATATCCTGCATACCCTTTTTAAGGTCAAGAATTATTGTCTGAATACCGGCAAGCTGAGAATAGGTAGTCTGCAGCTCGGTTCTTTTAGCTGTTAATGTATTGATTGTGTCAATAATCTGAATTTTACCACTTAAAAGCTCTGTCTGCTTCTGGTCAAGTGTGCTTTGTGCCTGTGCTAACTGGTCATAGGCTGCTTTTCTTTGTGTTTCAAGCTCAGTCTTTCCTGCATTTATCTGTTCCTGACCATCGTTAACCTGCTTTATACCATCGTCAAGCTTCGCAAGTGCATCAGTAAGCTCCACCTTACCCTCGTCAAACTTGCTGTTGATAGCCTTCTGAACAGTAGTGTTAACCTTTTTTAGTTTATCGTGGTCAACTGTTACAGTGATACCTTCTTCTACTGAACCCACAGTTGTAATAGAAGCTACACCCTCAACACCCTCAAGCTTGTTAAGCAGATAATCGTCAAGGTATTTAGTAAGCTCTACAACATCCATACCCTCCATGTCAACTGCAACTACAGCTGCAGGCATCATATCAGGATTAATCTCCATAATAGTAGGTGTGCCTACCATGTCGTCCCATGAGCCCTCAAGTGTATCTATTTTACCACTTACATCAACTACAGCACTATCCATGTTAGTACCGTCCTCATATTCTACCATTACCATAGAATAGTTATCGGCAGAGGTTGATGTTAC